>CACFUX010000006.1:0-25000 GCA_902569615.1 uncultured Pelagibacteraceae bacterium
ATTGAAAAAAAAATATCTTCAGAAATAATAGAATGTGTTGGACCTGAAGAAATTTCTTTTAAGGAAATTTTAGAAAAATTACTTTTTTCTATAAAGAAAAATAAAATTTTAATTCCTTTTCCTATTTTTTTGGCAAAATTATCAGCTTTTTTTTTCGAACTGTTTCCAAAACCATTGTTAACTAGAGATCAATTGAGACTTTTAAAATATGACAATGTTCTTTCAGGTAATTATAAGTCAAATAAAGATATAGGTTATATACCTAAACTAAAATTTGATGATCAAGTAAAAAAATATTCATACATGTGGAGAGATGGTGGAGAATATTCTAAATAATTTAGGCTGATTTAATTTTTTTTTCAATAAATTGTGGGATTTCATCTTCGTTAGATAAATCTTCTTTTTTCCCTCTTGGTTGAAAAACTAATATGAGGTGCAGCGGACAATATGAAAACTTTTCAACGGTTTTTCTTCCACAAAACGAAGCTGAGCTTTCGTTTGGATGCCCCTCCATGTACTTACATGTATTTTCTGTCAGTTCTTCTAAATTTAAATTTTTTGCAGATTCAAAATTTTTATCTAATAAAAGTGAACTAAATCTAAATTTTTTACTTTTTCTTTGTAAATTTGTTTCCTTAAAATTATAATTTTTTGATGAGACGTTTCTAGATTTTTTTATAATTTTAGCTGAAAGATTTAATCGATGCGCTTTACCAATCACAGCATTTCTACTAATTCCACCAATAATTTCTGCGATCTGGCTAGCAGTATTCCCCTTGCCCCAAAGCTCTTTTAATTTTTCAACTTTTTCTTCTGTCCAACTCATTATGTACTATATATTGTATATTATTAATCTTATATAACAATATAGAGTTACACACAAAATAATAATAATAACAAGAGTTTTTTAGGTTTTTTTAACAAAATTTTTTAAAAGTTTATGTATAAAGACTTATGGTTGAATTAGAGAAAAAATATCAGATAGGCGAAAGAAGATTTGGAATTAACTGGGTCGGTGTTTATACACTTTATATAAAAGAAACTTTAAGATTTTTAACTGTTTTTGGACAAACAATTGCCGGACCAGTTGTAACAGCAATTTTATTTTTGTTAGTAATATCTCTCGCTATAGGGGAAGATAGATCAAATGTTTTAGGAGTACCATTTATTGAATTTCTTGCTCCAGGTTTAATTGCTATGCAAATTATACAGCAGGCTTTTTCTCATTCTTCGTCTTCACTATTGATGGGCAAAATGATGGGGACTATAGTAGATTTAATAGGGGCCCCGTTGTCTGCAGCCGAAGTTACTTTAGCCACTATATTTGCAGCAGTTACAAGAGCTTTGATAATATCTATTATTTCAATAATCGTTTTTTCTATAATGATAGAAATATCGATAAATAACTATTTAATATTTATTACCTATCTATTTTTGAGTTCATTTATAATGGGTGCAATTGGATTTATCACTGGTTTGTGGGCTGATAAATTTGACCATATGAGTACAGCAACAAATTTTATTATTGTTCCTTTATCTTTTTTGTCAGGAACATTTTATTCTGTAGAAAGATTACCTAATTTTTTAAATATATTGAGCCATTATAATCCTTTCTTTCACATGATTGATGGATTTAGATATTCATTTATAGGAAAAATGGAAGGCTCTATCACATTTAGTTTAGCGTATTTAAGTTTACTTTCAATCTTGAGTTGGTTTATTGCATATAAACTTTATAAAAAAGGATATAAAATAAAAACATAAAATTAATGAGCGCATTAGCCAAAAATTATAACAGAAGAAAAATAGCTTTCATAAAAGGCAAAGGTAGTTTTCTTTATGCTACAAATGGAAAAAAATATTTAGATTTTGTTCAGGGTATAGCAGTTAATTCTTTAGGACACGCAAACCCATACCTAATTAAAGCAATGCATAAGCAAGCAAACAAAGTTTGGCATGTATCAAACGCTTTTATGATTCCTGAAGGTGAAAAACTTGCCAAAAGACTTACACAAAAAACTTTTGCTGACAATGTTATCTTTCAAAATTCTGGAGCAGAAGCAACTGAAGCAGCAATAAAAGTAGCTAGAAGGTATTTTTATTCTAAAGGAAAGCCGTATAAAAATAGAATTTTATGCATAAGAAATTCATTCCATGGAAGAACAATTGCTGCAATTTTTGCAAGTGGTTCAAGAAAAATGACAGAAGGTTTTGGACCTAAGGTTCCAGGATTTGATCATATTAGATTTAGAGATTTTAAACCTAGATTTCCAAATATAAAAGACAAAATTAAAAATAATACAGCAGCAATAATGGTAGAAACTGTATTGGGCGAAGGAGGTATTAAAAAAATACCTGATAAATGCTTAAAATATTTAAGAAAAATTTGTAATAAAAAAAAAATTCTTTTGATATTAGATGAAGTCCAGTGCGGAATTGGAAGAAGTGGAAAATTTTTTGCATTTGAATATTCAGGAGTAAAACCTGATATTGTTCCAATAGCTAAAGGAATTGGAGGTGGTTTTCCAGTTGGGGCGGTATTAATGAATAAAAAAGTAGCCTCCGCCATGGTTCCAGGAACGCACGGATCAACTTTTGGAGGCAATCCACTAGCCATGAGCGTTGGTAATGCAGTATTGGATAAAATTTTTAAAAAAGGATTTTTAAAAAATATTAAAAAGATATCTAAATATTTTCATAATGAATTAAACAAAATTAAAAATGATTATCCAAAATTGATTAAAGAAGTTCGAGGAGTAGGATTATTAATTGGTTTACAATTATTTTATGATCAAAAAAAATTTATTCAAAAATTACAGGATAATAATTTTCTTACAATTAGAGCTGGAGAAAATGTAGTTAGAATACTACCACCTCTAAATGTCAAAAAATCTGAAGTAGATTTAGCATTAAAAATAATAAGAAAAGTTTGTAGAGAATTTTAAATTTAATGAAACATTTTATTAATATAAAAAATATTTCTAAACAAAATTTAAAAAAAATTATTTTAGATGCAAAAAAAAGAAAAAATAGAAGAAAAAACTTAAATACACTAGATTCAGACAAGGACACAATACTTAAGGGAAAATTATTAATTCAAATGTTTGAAAAAACAAGCTTAAGAACGAGATTGAGTTTTTATATAGCGATTAAACAACTTAGTGGAGGTGCTCTTACATTAAGACCGGATGAGCTTCACCTGAATAAGGGTGGAGAAAGTTTAGCAGATACAGCAAAAATAATATCAACATTTGGAAATGCATTTATGCTTAGAACAGACAGTGATCAAAAATTAATGGAGTTTAAAAAATATATTACAATACCGATAATAAATGGCCTAAGTCCATCATCACATCCAACACAGGTTTTATCAGATGTTTTTACTATTGAAGAAATTAAAAAAAAGCCAATTTCAAAATTACAAATTTGTTGGATAGGTGATGCAAATAATAATGTTATTAATAGCTTAATTGAAGCTTCAGTTAAATTTTCCTTCAAACTTAATATTGGAAGTCCAAAAAATTACTTGCCAAATAATAAGTTAATTAAATGGGCAAAAAATAATAATGGAAAAGTTAAAATTTTTCATGATTGTAAAAATGCAGCTAAAAATTCTGATGTTATATTTACTGACAAAGTTATATCAATGAATGATAAGGTAAATAAAACAAAAAAATTAAATGATTTTAAAAAATTTAAAGTCACCCAAAAAGTAATGAGTTATGCAAAAAAAGATGCAATTTTTTTACATTGTTTGCCAAGAGGTTCAGAAGTTTCTGATGAAGTTTTTTTAGGAAAACAATCTAAAGTTTGGCAGCAAGCTCTCAATAGAATTTATGTTCAAAAAAGTATATTATTGTATTGTTTTGATAAATTAAGGTAATGGTTTTGGACTATCTCCACTTTGATTTAAATATAAGATAACTGAAGCTCTATCCTTTTCGCTTTTAAGACCAGCAAATCCCATTTTATTACCCTTGATCCATTTAGCTGGTTTAATTAAAAAACCATTCATTTCTTCCCAGCTCCATTCTTTTCCATAATCTGTTAAAGCCTTTGAATATTTATAATCAGTTACCGCTCCTACAGGCCTAAACATTACATTCCAAAGTTTTGGACCAATCTTATTACCACCACCTGCATTTACGCTATGACATGCTGCACATTTTTTAAATACTTTTTTACCGTGTTCTATATCGCCTAAAGCTAATAGTGCAGAAATATCAACAGATGCTTCAGTACTTGCTTGAACAGCCGATCCTTCAGGTGCTTCAACTTTATAGGCAACAATATTTTTATCCTCTTTATCAAAAATTATATTTGATATTTTTCCAATACCAAAAACTACCAATATTGTTACTAGAATAGCTGTAATAATCTTATTAATTTCAAAAGAATTCATTTATATTATTTATAATTATGCGTATAGCATGTTAGTTATTAAAAAGGTTAAATATTTAATTATACAATTTGCGTCCCTTGGACGCATAAATTATCAGAAAATATAATGATTAAAACAATAATATTAATACCTTCAAGGCTCTCTGCTACTAGGCTTCCTGGAAAGCCACTTTTAAAAATTAATGGAATTTCCATAATTTCCCATGTTGTTAAAAAAGCAAAAAAGGCTGATATCGGTGAGGTATATGTTGCTACAGAGGATAAAGAAATTCTAGAAGATGTTAATTCAAATGGAGGAAAAGCTATCATAACTAGCAATAAACATAAAACTGGGTCGGATAGAATTTTTGAATGTTTTAAAAAATTAGATTTACAAGGAATAGATTATATTATTAATTTACAAGGAGATGAGCCAAACATAGATATAAATGATTTAAAGCATTTAAATAAATTAATCTCACTTAACAAACCAGAAATAGGCACTTTAGCATCCAAAATTAATGATAAGTATAAGCTTATTAACGAAAATATTGTCAAAGTTATTACTGAAGATAAGCTTAATGAAAAAAATTTTCCTCTAGCTAAAAATTTTAAAAGAAAAGTAAATAAATTAAATTCTAACATTTATCATCATTTAGGAATTTATGCTTACAAGCCAAATATTTTAGAAAAAATAACTAAACTTAAGCAAACAAATAATGAAATTAAAAATAGACTAGAACAGCTCAGAGCCATGGAAAATGGAATAAAAATAAATGTAGCCTTGTCAAAATTCAGCCCTATTGGCGTAGATACAATGGAAGATTATATAGCTTTAAAAAAAATTATGGAATATAAATCTTGAAATGAAAATTGCATATCAAGGAATTGCTGGAAGCTACAGTGAAAGTTGCGCTAAAGAAAAATATCCTGGATGTGAAACTATTTCGTGTAAAACATTTGATGAATGTTTTGAAAAAGCAAATGGAGATAGTTCAGTAAAAGCAATTATACCAGAGTCGAATAAGACAACAGGAAATATTGGTGTGGAATATTTAATTTTTAAATATAGATTAAATATATTTGCTGAGCATTTTTTTCCTATAAATCATAATTTATTAGGACTACCTGGATCAAAAATTACTGACATTAAAGATGTTTATTCTCATGCTCAAGCTCTCAGTCAGTCTTCCAATTTTATAAAAAAAAATAAATTAATTGAAAATGTTCGAGCAGATACTGCTGGATCAGCAAAATATATTTCTGAAAGTAAAGATATTACGAAGGGTGCTATAGCATCAACATTGAGCTCAGAGATATATAACCTAAAGATAATAGATAGTAATATCCAAGATGAAAAAGAAAATGTAACAAGGTTTTTAATTATGCAGAAAGATATTTTCCAGCCAGAGCTTGAAAAGAATAAATATATTACATCTTTGTTGTTTAAATTAAAAAGTAAGGCAGGAGCTTTATATAGTGCTCTAGGAAGCTTTACATTAAATGGAGTTAATTTAACCAAATTACAAAGTTTTCCAGAAAAAAATTCATTTTCATCTTATTTTTTTCTATGTGAACTTGATGGACACATTGAAGAAATAAAAGTTAAAAATTCATTGGAAGAATTAGGTCTTCACTGTGATGATATGCACGTGCTAGGTGTTTTTGAGGCTGACAAATTTAGGGATAAATAGCCCATTACTTTTCTTGTGGAATAAGAATCTTTACTGATATAATACATTTTGGAGGCTAGAGGTGGGTACTGCTTGAACCCGACCAGATCCTAACGGAAGCAATCGTAGAGACAGTTATCCAGGTTCTAGTCTCCTACACAAATAATTTTATGAATAAAAATTCTAAAGTTTTAGCACTAAAATATAGGCCAACAACTTTTGATAATCTAATTGGCCAAGATGTAGTTGCGGAAACAATTCGCAATTCGATCAAAAATAATAGATCCCCAAATGCATATTTATTTACTGGTATTAGAGGAGTAGGAAAAACAACAATCGCAAGGATCGTTGCAAAATCATTAAACTGCTCAAATGGAACTGATCAAATGTGTAGTAAAGAACTTTGTGAAAATTGCGAACAGATTAGTAATTCAAATCATATCGATGTGCTAGAGATGGATGCTGCAAGTAAAACAGGAGTTGATGATGTCAGAGATTTAATAGAATTTTCTAGATATGGACCAACTAGTGCTAAATTTAAAATATTTATCATTGATGAGGTTCATATGTTAAGTAAACAAGCTTTCAATGCACTTCTTAAGACACTCGAAGAACCACCTGAATATTTAAAATTTATTTTTGCTACAACTGAAATAAAAAAAATTCCTATTACAGTTATTTCTAGATGCCAAAGATTTGATTTATCAAGAGTTAAATCAGATGAATTATTTAAATTTGTTAAAGAAGTTAAAAATAAGGAAAATGGAAAAATAAATGATGACGCCCTTAAACTTATAGTCAAAATATCCGAAGGATCAGTGAGAGATGCTCTTTCATTACTCGATAGGGCTTTGTTAAATCAAAATGGAAAATCTGAACTTGATTTAAAAGAGGCTCAAAAAATTTTTGGTTATTTTGATAAAAGTTTTATTATTAAATTATTTAGTTTTTTATTTAGTGGAGATGAACAAGAAGTTGTGAAAACTTATAGATCTATTTATGCTCAAGGTATAGAACCTAAAGTATTCCTTAATGATTTTTTAGAAATATTATATTATATAAAAAATATTTCATCAATAAAATCAGATGGAACTAATTTTTTACTTAACGATGAAAATTTTGCTGAAATAAAGTCAATCTCGAAAAAAACTTCTCCAGAAATTTTATTATTATTCTGGCAGTTTACAATAAAGACTTTGAATGAGCTGGAAATTGTTTCAAATCAAAATTTGTCAATGGAAATGTTTTTAATAAGGTTATTATATCTTAAAGACGAAAATATTAAGGATAATTTAGACAATATAGATTTAAAATATAGTAAAAACGAAAATAATTTATATGAGACTCAGAAAGTCGAAGTTGATGATAATGAAAATAAAATACAAAATAAAAATAAGACTATAAATCAAATAAAAAATTTCTCACAAGAAGAAATCTCGAAACCTGAAAAAAAAATTGAAGCAGAACTAACAAAAATTAAAATAGTTAACTTTGATGAACTAATTGATTTATGTAATAAAAAAAAAGAATTAAAACTGAAGTATGAACTTGAGACCAATGTAAGTTTAGTAAGTTTTTCAGATCAAAAAATTGAAATATCATTTAATGAGAATTTGGATAAAAATTTTGTTAAAGATTTATCCTTCAAGTTGAACGAATGGACAGGACAAAGGTGGATTATTGCATTTTCTAAAGAAGTTGGAAAATTATCAAAAAAAGATGAAAAATATCTTGATAAAACAAAAATTATTGAAAATACAAAAAAAGAACAAATTTATAAAAAAATTTTAGAAACTCTTCCAGATGCTGAATTAGTTGATGTCAAATTGGGTAAAATGAATAATGACTGATTTTAATAAAATTTTAGATAAAGCAAAAGAACTTCAAAGCAAAATGAAGGAAAGCCAAGAGAAAATAAAAAATATTACTGCCACAGGTATCTCTGGTGGAAACTTAGTTAAGGTCACACTTAATGGTGAAGGTGAAATTACAGAAATATATATTTCGCCAAAAATTTTAAAAGAAGATAAAACAGTTTTAGAAGACCTCATAAAAGCAGCACATAATAACGCAAAATTACAGCTAAAAGATAAAACATCTGAAGAAATTTCAAAAGCCACAGGTGGATTTGGAATACCAGGATTTAAGTGGCCTTTATAAACTAAATGGAAAATATTTCTGAAATAGATGAATTAATAAAACTAATTTCTAAACTACCTGGTTTAGGTCCAAAATCTGCAAAAAGAATAGTTCTAAAACTAATTAATAACAGAGAAGAATTGATTAAGCCTATGGCTAAAAATTTAGCTGAGGTTTATAAAAATATTTCAAGATGCAAAAATTGTGGTTCATTAAAATCAAATTCTAAAGGATGTAATAGTTGTGAAAATAACAAAAATAAATACAATAAAATCTGTGTTGTAGAAAATATTGCTGACCAATGGAGTATAGAAAGCTCTAGTGTTTATCAAGGTTATTTTCACATTCTTGGTGGAACTCTTTCAACATCAAATAGTCAAAAAAAAGAAGATTTATTAATTAATTCATTAGTGGATAGAATTGAAAAGGATAAAATTGAAGAAGTGATTTTAGCTACAAGTGCAACCGTAGAAGGTCAAACGACAGCTTTTTATATTCAAGATACACTGAAAAATACAAATGTTAAAATTTCAAAGCTTGCACAAGGACTTCCTGTAGGAGGAGAAATAGAAAATTTAGATGATGGAACTTTGATATCTGCATTTAAAAATAGACAAAACTTTTCTAAGTAAAAAACTAGTTTTTTTTAATTAATCTATTTAAATGTAGCAGAGGCTCAGTATAGCCGGATGGCTGATGTCTTCCTTGAAAAATTAATTCACAGGAAGTTTTAAAGGCAATTGATCTATCATAATTTGGAGACATATTTAGATATTTAGGATCATTTTTGTTTTGTTTATCCACAACTTTAGCCATTTTTTTTAATATTTCTAAAACTTGTTTTCTACTACAAATTCCATGGTGTAGCCAATTAGCAATATGTTGTGAGGAAATTCTTAGAGTAGCTCTATCCTCCATTAATCCCACATTATTAATGTCCGGAACTTTTGAACATCCTACACCTTGATCTATCCATCTCACAACATACCCCAATATCGTTTGACAAGAATTAGAAATTTCAGAATTTATTTCTTCCACTGGCCAATTCGGTCTAGTAATTATTGGTAATTTTAGTAAATCAAGTTGGCTTGCAGGTTTTCTTTTTTTTATTTCATTTTGTTTTTCAAAAACATTTATCTTGTGATAGTGAAGAGCATGCAAACCTGCAGCTGTAGGAGAGGGGACCCATGCACAATTTGCTCCAGCTTCTAAATGGGAAATTTTTTGCTTCATCATATCTGCCATTTTATCTGGCATAGCCCACATTCCTTTACCAATTTGAGCAACACCTGAAAAACCGCATTCAATTCCAATATCAACATTATTATTTTCATAAGCTGCAATCCACTTAGATAATTTCATATCACCTTTTTTAATCATTGGTCCAGCCTCCATAGATGTATGAATTTCATCTCCCGTCCTATCTAAAAAACCAGTATTGATAAAAAACACTCTATCTTTAAGAGCTCTGATTGATTCTTTTAAATTTACAGATGTTCGCCTTTCTTCGTCCATAATTCCACACTTAATGGTATATTTTTTTAATTTAAGAACTTCCTCAACTTTTGAAAAAATAAGATCTGTAAATTTTGCTTCATCTGGACCATGCATTTTTGGTTTAACAATGTAAATTGATCCTGTTCTAGAATTATTTTTATCTTTTAAATCATGAAGACAAGCAGCAGAAGTAATAAATGCATCCATAATTCCTTCTGGAATTTCAGATCCATCCTTGAGTAGAATAGATGGATTAGTCATTAAATGACCAACGTTTCTATTTAATAACAATGATCTTCCATGAAGTTTTGATTTTTTTCCAGATGGAGAGAAATATTTTCTATCAGGATTAAGTTTTCGATTATAAGTTTTTCCACTTTTAAAAAATTTAGAAGATAACTCCTTTTTCATTAACCCAAGCCAATTTCTATAACAAAGCACTTTATCTTGAGCATCTACTGCAGCAACACTATCTTCATTATCACAAATAGTTGTAACAGCAGATTCAAGTATAATATCACTAATACCTGCGGCGTCACTTTTTGCACTAAAAGCTTTTGGATTAATAATTATTTCTAAATGTAAATTATTATTTTCTAATATAATTGCTGAGGGATTTTCTTTATCTCCTCTATATCCAATAAATTTTTTTTTATTTTTTAATTCTGAATTATGATTATAAGTAATCAAAGAAAGATTTTCTTTTTCAACTTTTACTTTTTTTACATTTTTCCAGCTATCTTTTTTAAGGGGGAAACAATTATCTAAAAAGTTTTTTGTATATTTTATAACTTCTAATCCTCTCTCTGGATCATATCTTTCACTTGCAGATTCCTCCGTTTCAATTAAATCAGTTCCATAAAGACTGTCATAAAGACTAACCCATCTTGCATTTGCTGCATTTAGTAAAAATCTTGCGTTTGAAACCGGACATACTAGTTGAGGTCCACAGATTTTTGAAATTTCTTCATCAACATTTTTAGTTCTAATTTTAAAATTCGAACCTTTTTTTTTAATGTACCCTATTTGATATAAAAATTTTTCATATTCCTTTACTTTAAATTCTTTTCCTTTATTTTTTTTGTTATAGGTGTCAATTTTAATTTGTAACTCTTCTCTTATTTCTAAAAGCTCTTTATTTTTTTTTGCCAATTCATGAGCTGCTGAGCTAAAATTTGACCAAAAACTTGAGATACTAATTTTTGTTCCTGGCAAAATTTCATTATTTACAAATCTATATAAATTTTCTGAAATTGATAAATTTTTTATTTCTATATATTGTTCTTTTGTCATTTTTTTTTGAATATTATTTAAAAGTTATATAAAATAAGTCAAATTATTAATTAATTATAATTTTTTTTAACATTTTATTGCCTTGTTTCCTTATTAATTATAAAAAATAAATATGAAGAATTATTTAAATTTTGAGACAGAAATTAAAGATTTAGAAACAGATTTAGATAAGCTAAAGGATCCATACAACCAAGAAGGATTAGCAGAAGTTGATACAAAAAATATTTCTAAGCTTCAAAGTGAAATTGACACAAAATTAAAACATATTTACTCAAATTTAGACCCATGGCAAACTACTATGGTAGCAAGGCACGAAGACAGGCCAAAATCAAAATATATTATAGATAACTTATTTGATGATTTTATATCTCTATCTGGAGATAGATTTTATGGTGAAGATAAATCAGTGATTTGTGGATTTGCAAAATTCGAGAATAAGTCAGTTTTAGTAATAGGACAGGAGAAAGGTGAGGATTTAGAATCAAGAATAGAGAGAAATTTTGGAATGATGAGGCCAGAGGGTTATAGAAAGACCATAAGATTGATGAAACTTGCAAATAAATTTAAAATTCCTATTATTTCTTTTATCGATACTCCAGGAGCTTACCCAGGAGTTGGTGCAGAAGAGAGAGGGCAAGCAGAAGCTATAGCAAAATCTATAGAATGTTGTATGGAGCTAACTGTGCCAACAATTTCTATTATTATTGGAGAAGGTGGCTCTGGTGGAGCAATAGCTTTAGCATCTTCAAATAAAGTCTTGATGTTAGAAAATGCAATTTATTCAGTTATATCACCTGAAGGATGCGCAACAATTCTTTGGAGAGATCCTAAAAAAACTTTGGAAGCATCTAAAGCAATGAAGCTATGCTCAAAAGATTTATACAATTTAAAAATTATAGATGAAATAATTTCTGAACCAGTTGGAGGAGCTCATAGGGATAGGGATTTAATTATAAATAATTTAAGAAATTCGATTAGATCAAATTTAGATTTTTTTAAAAATATGAGCCAAGAAGAAATACTAAATCAAAGAAAAAATAGATTTTTATCTATTGGAAGAAGCAAAGGTTTTGCTAGCAATGCTGATCTATCTGATAATTTGTCAATGAAAACTAATATAATAGATAAATTTTTAAATATTTACTCAAATAGAAAAAATTATTTGATAATTTCTGTTGTTACTGCACTTTTATTATCAACAATAATTTTCTTTTTATAAAGAACCGTGGCAATGCTTATATTTTTTTCCAGAGTTACAAGGACAAGGTTGATTCCTGCCAACTTTTTTTATTGTTGATATATTTTCTTTATTAATTTTTTTTTCTTCCTCTATCTTTTTAACAACTTCTAGATTTAGTAATACTGTTATTAAATCTGACTTTAGTTTAAATAATAAATTTTCAAATAAAGAAAAAGCTTCTTTTTTATATTCAATTAATGGATCTCTGTTTCCATATGATCTTAATCCTATTACACTTCTAAGCTGTTCTAAATATTGAATATGAGATTTCCAGTTTTGATCAATTAGTTGTAAAAGAATTCTCTTCTCTATTTCTGATGCTTGTTCCTTACCTAGAATTAATTCTCTATCTGATCTTTTTTTTGAAAATTTATCTTTAATAAAATTTTCAAATTTTTTATCATCAGAATTTAAAATTAATTCTATTTCATTCTCATCAAAGGATTTACCCAAAATGGATCTTATTTGAACAGCATATTCTGAATTTTTATCTTTAGATAAGTTTATTTTTTTTAATTCTATTAGTTTAGTTAAAATTTCTCCCAAAAATCCATCAGAATATTCAAATGCATCTTTACTGCCTATTATATTGTTTCTTTGTCCAAATATAACTTTTCTTTGATCATTTAGAACGTTATCAAATTTTAATAGTGTTTTTCTTACATCAAAATTTCTAGCTTCAACTTTTTGTTGCGCTCTCTCAAGCGCTTTATTAATCCAGGGGTGGTCAATACTTTCGCCATCTTTTAATCCAAGCTTTTCAAGCATATTATTCATAGATTCTGAACCAAAAATTCTCATTAGATCATCTTCAAGACTTACAAAAAATATTGAACTGCCTTCATCACCCTGTCTACCAGACCTTCCTCTTGCTTGATTATCAACTCTTCTACTTTCCATTCTTTCGGTTCCTATTACGAATAAGCCCCCCAGTGATTTAATTTCATCTTTTTGATTTTTCTCATCATTTTCAGATATTTTTCCTCCTAATTTAATATCCACACCTCTTCCAGAAATACTTGTTGTAATAATTACAGAATTTTTTTTACCAGCATTTGAGATTATATCAGCTTCTCTTTCATGGTTTTTTGCATTTAATACTGTATGATTAATTCCTTCTTTTTTAAGCAAGTCAGAATAATGTTCTGATTTATTTATGTTAGCAGTAAATACTAATAATGGCTGACCTTTTTTATTACATTCAGTTATTTTTTTTATTATTGCTTCATCTTTTTCTTTTAATGATCTAAATATCTGATCATTCCAATCATTTCTAATCATATTTTTATTTGTGGGAATAATAATCACCGGTAATTTATAAATTTCAAAAAATTCTTCTGATTCAGTAGCAGCTGTTCCAGTACATCCTGCAATTTTCTTATAAAGTTTAAAGTAATTTTGATAGGTTATAGATGCCAAAGTTTGATTTTCGTTTTGTATTTCTACTCTTTCTTTAGCTTCAATACTTTGATGAAGCCCCGATCCAAATCTTCTTCCTGGTAACTGTCTTCCAGTTTGTTCATCAATTATTACTACCTGACCATCCTTAACTATATAATCTCTGCCATTTTGATATAAATGATTTGCTACTAATGCTTGGTTAACATGGTGAACCAAGTGTAAGTTTTCTGGGTCGTAAAAATTATTGTTTTTTAAAATACCTGCATCAGACAAAATTTTTTCTATATTATCTATTCCTATATTTGTTAGCAGAATATTTTTATCTTTTTCGTCAATTTCAAAATCATCCTTTTTTAAATTTTTAATTAATTTATCAACTGCTAGATATTGATTTGTTTTATCTTCTATACCTCCAGATATAATCAAAGGTGTTCTAGCTTCATCAATTAAACAAGAGTCTATCTCGTCAACTATTACATAGTTATGACCTCTTTGAACCATAGTATCAAATGAGAATTTCATATTGTCACGCAAATGATCAAAACCAAGCTCTGAATTAGTTGCATAAGTAATATCACAATTATAATTTATTTTTCTTTGTTCGTCTGTTTGATCATTATTTATATATCCAGCTGTAAGACCTAAAAAATTATAAATACTTTTCATATTTTCGCAGTCTCTCTTTGCTAAGTAATCGTTAACAGTAACAATGTGCACACCTTTCTTTTCTAATGCATTTAAGTAAGCAGAAAGAGTAATTGTTAATGTTTTTCCTTCTCCAGTTTTCATTTCAGCAATTTTATTTTCATGTAAAACTATGCCTCCTATAAGCTGAACATCAAAATGACGTTCCATATTTTTTCTTTTAGATGCCTCTCTTACTAATGCAAAAGCCTCTGGAAGAATATCATCCAAAGAAATCCCATTTTTGATTTTTTCTATAAATTCTTTAGTTTTAAGTGGAAAAGATTCATCATCTAATTTAGATACTTGTTCCTCAAAATCATTAATTTTTTTTACAATTTTAGTTAATCTATCAAGCTCTTTTTGGTTATTAGATTTAATTATTTTTGTTAAAAAATTTAGTGGATTGAACATTTAATAAGTATATTATTTTTATAATTTAAATTTAAGGCTTAATATAGTAACTAAATCAAATTTTTAAATACCATGGCAATTAATCTAAGTAATTTATTTAATTCAATAAACAAAAACTCGAAAATGGGTGATTTTCAAGATCTTGATCATATTGATGGAGTATCAATATCCACCACTTGTGCAAATTTATATTCAAAAAATAGAGATGATCTTGTTATGTTTTATTTTAGAAAAGGAGCTAACCATGCATCTGTTTACACCCAATCAAAATTAATCTCTGAAAATATTAGATGGAATTTAAAAATTAATAAAAAAAAAATTAAGGCGTTATTAATAAATACTAGAAATGCAAATGCATTTACTGGCAAGGAAGGATTCAAAGGATTAAAAATTTTAGCTGAAAATTTGTCTCAAGAGCTAACACAAAAACAAAAAATTGATGAACAAAAACCAGAAAAAATTCAACCAAATGAAATTTTATTTTCATGCACAGGAACTATTGGAGAAATGTTTCCTACTGAAAAAATAAAAAAAAATATTCCTGAACTAATTAAAAAAATTAAATACACACAAAATAAATATATCTGGGTAAAAGCAGCGCTTGGCATCCTAACAACAGATCTAAAGCCAAAACTAGCAATGGAAGAATGCTATATTGGAAATAAATTAGTTAAAATTTATGGAATTGCCAAAGGATCAGGAATGATTTTTCCTAATATGGCAACCACATTGGGATTTGTTTTTACAGATGCAACTATATCTTCAAGTATATTGAAGCAGCTACTAAAAGAAAATATTCAAAAAACATTTAATGCGATCTCATGTGATGGAGATACAAGTACTAATGATATGGTTTCAATTTTTGCAACAGGAGAAGTTTCAAATTCAAATTTAAATAGCTCAAAGGATAACAAATTATCTGATTTTAATTCCTCTTTATTTAGAGTTCTTTTGAATCTAGCAAAAAGAGTTGCTGCCGACGGAGAAGGTGCATCGAAATTTATCACAATAAAAGTAAAAAATTGTAAAACAGAAAGCGATGCAAAAAAAATAAGTTTTTCTATAGCAAATTCTCCATTAGTAAAAACAGCTATCGCTGGCGAAGATCCTAATTGGGGAAGGGTCATAATGGCAATCGGCAAAGCCAATGTAAATTTAAATTCAAAAAAACTATTTATAAAATTTGGAGATATTACAATTGTTGAAAATGGAAAATTAGCAACATCTTATAATGAAGATGAAGCAGCAAACTATATGAAAGAAGAAAAAATAGATATAACTGTAAATTTAAATTCTGGAAAAAAAGAATTTACAGCCTATACAATGGATTTAACAAAAAAATATATTGAAATAAATTCAGACTATAGAACATAACGGTATTGAAATTATCTATTTAATTTCTAAATTTTATTTATGATAAAATATAGATTATCTTGTAAAAATTGTTCAAATAACTTTGATAGTTGGTTTGCTACCTCAAAAGAATTCGAAAAACTAAAAAATAAAAAAATATTAAGTTGTCCAAAATGTAACTCCATAAAAATAAAAAAATCTTTAATGGCGCCATCTATAATAAATAGAAAAAATAATATTTTAGATCAAAAAAAACATAAGGAAATTAAAAATAAACTTAAAGAATATAAAAAATTTATAGAGAAAAATTTTGAGTACGTGGGAAATAATTTTGCATATGAAGCTAGATCTGTTCATTATAATAATAAAATAAATAAAAAAAGAAAAGGCATATACGGTAAAGCAACAATCAAAGAAGTAAAAGAGCTAGCAGAAGAAGGAATAGAATCCGAAATTATTCCTTGGGTTAATGATAAGGAAAATTAATTTTTTTTAAAAAGCATTATATAATTCACAGATAAATCATTTGAAATTTCCCACTCATTTTTTAATATATTAAAAGTAAACCCGTCTGACTTTTTAAATTCTAAACTATTTTTTTTTCCAATATCTTCTAACTCTTTAGGTTCAACAAATTTATTCCAGTCATGAGTCCCAATTGGTAGCCATCTTAAAAAATACTCTGCACCTATTATTGCAAATAAATAAGACTTAAGAGTTCTGTTTAAAGTTGCTACAAACATCAAACCATTTTTTTTTAGTAAAAAAGAGCTTTTTTTTATAAAAAGATTTAAGTCGTCTACATGTTCTACAATTTCCATATTTAAAATCACATCAAATTTTTTTTTAAAAATAACCTTTTCCGGGGATGTACATAAATAATTTATTTTTAAATTATTTTTTTTTGCATGATATTTTGCAACATTGATATTATTTTGTGAGGCATCTATAGCTGTTACTTTTGCTCCCAACCTACACATAGGCTCTGATAAAAGACCTCCACCACATCCAATATCTAAAAGTTGAATATTTTTAAGAGGCTGTTGTTTAGAAATAATATTGTAGTGTGTTATTACCTTATTTTTTATATATTTTATTCTTGATGGATTAAACTTATGTAAAGGCTTGAACTTCCCTTCTATATCCCACCATTCATTGGAAATTTTTGAAAATTTTTCAATTTCTTTTTTGTTTACGGTATTCATTGTGATTGATAGTTGACATTACAATTAAGATGTATTTTATCAACATAATTTATTTAAATTAAAAATTGATCAATGAAAATTATAGTATTAAAATTTGGAGGAACTTCTGTCGGATCAGTAGATAGGATAAAAAATGTATCAAATATTATAATTTCTTATATTAAAAAAAAATATAGGGTAATTGTTGCTACTTCTGCAATGAGCGGTGTGACAAATGAGTTGGTAAAAAAATCAGAGCAAATTTCATCTAATTTTACTCCTGAAGAGTATGATGTGTTAGTTTCAACAGGAGAACAAATATCATGCTCATTAATTGCAGGAAGATTAAATCATCTAGGATACAAATCTAGATCTTGGTTAGGTTGGCAAGTTCCAATTTTAACAACAGGAAATTATTCATCTTCAAGAATAAAAAACATTTATAAAAAAGATATAGTCAAATATTTAAAATTAGGTGGCATCCCTATTATTGCTGGTTTCCAAGGAATAAACTTTCAAAATAGAATCACTACAATCGGGAGGGGAGGAACAGATTCCAGCGCTATAATGCTTGCAAGATTTTTTAAAGCTGAAAAATGTATAATTTATACAGATGTAGACGGAGTTTATACTACAGATCCAAACAAAATTAAAAAAGCCAAAAAAATAAAAATAATATCATATGAAGAGATGCTAGAAATGTCATCTTTAGGAGCTAAAGTTATGCAGCCACACTCAATTCAGGATGCAAGATTGAACAGAATAGACATTGAAGTTAGATCATCATTTAAAAAAATTAAAGGAACAACAATTACTAAAAGAAAAAATATTATTAATAATAAAATAATTAGGGGAGTATCTTTTACAAATAATGATGCAAAAATTACTTTAATTGGAGTAAAAGATAAGCCAGGTGTAGCAGCAAGTATATTCGAGCCTCTTTATAAAAATTCGATAAATGTAGACATGGTAGTACAAAACATATCTTCAAATGGTAAAGAAACAGACTTAACTTTTACTATAAAATCAGATGATTTAATTAAGACTGAAAAATTAATAAAAAAAAATAAAAAGATTATTTTTAAAAAAATTATTGTAGATAATAAAGTCTCTAAAGTTTCTATTATAGGTGTTGGAATGATTACAACGCCAGGTGTAACATTTAGAATGTTTAACGCTTTGGCAAAAAAAAATATAAATATTATAGTAATTTCGACATCTGAAATAAAAATATCTGTACTCGTAAACAGAAAAGATTTAAATAAAGCTATAAGTGTTTTACATAAAGAATTTAATTTAGAAAACTAAATCAAAATAAGATGAGCATTAGACCGTTTAGAGATATAAAGCGAAGAGTCACCAAAGTCATTAAAGTGGGCAAAGTAAAAATTGGTGGAAATAATCCAATTTCAGTTCAGTCAATGACAAATACTTTGACTAAGGATGTAAAAGATACTTTGAAACAAATTAATAATATTTCTGAAGTTGGAGGTGATATTGTAAGAGTTTCTTGCCCAGACAAAGAGTCTACTTCTGCCTTAAAAGAAATTACTAAACACGCAACCATCCCAATCGTTGCAGACATTCATTTTCACTACAAAAGAGCTATTGAAGCAGCAGAAAATGGTGCTGATTGTTTGAGAATAAACCCAGGCAACATTGGAGAAAAAAAAAAAATTGCAGAAGTTATTTCAGCAGCAAAAAATAATAATTGTTCAATACGAATAGGAGTTAACTCTGGATCATTAGAAAAAGATATTTTAGAAAAGTATAAAGAGCCATGTCCTGAAGCATTAGTTGAAAGCGCACTTAGAAATATTAAAATTTTAGAGGATCTAGATTTTTTTAATTTTAAAATAAGCGTAAAATCTTCTGATATATTTTTATCTGTAAAAGCTTATAAAGAATTATCAAAAGTAACAGACTATCCACTTCATTTAGGAATTACAGAAGCAGGTAGTTTTCTTCCAGGTAGTATAAAGTCTTCAATTGGTCTAGGTAACTTATTAATGGATGGTATAGGGGATACTATTAGAATATCACTTTCAGATGACCCTGTCGAAGAGATTAAAGTAGGCAATGAAATTTTAAAATCGTTAAATTTGCGTAATAGGGGTGTCAAAATAATATCTTGTCCTTCATGTGCAAGGCAAGGATTTCAAGTAATAGATACTGTTAAAATTTTAGAGGAAAAGCTTTCTCATATAAAAACTCCAATAACTCTCTCAATAATAGGATGTGTTGTAAATGGGCCCGGGGAGGCAGCTCAAACAGATATAGGTATCACAGGAGGAGGTAAGGACAGCAGTATGCTTTATTTAAAAGGTGTTCAAACTGAAAAATTAAATAATAATGATATTGTTTCAAAGATAGTCAACCTTGTTGAAAAAAAAGCTGAAGAAATTGAAATTAAAAAATAATGATTCCCACAAAGAAAGTTGAAGAATTGCTTAATAAGCATAAAAATCTTGAAACTGAGCTTTCAAGTGGAAATATTGATAAAAAATTATTTGCATCAAAATCAAAAGAATATTCTGACCTCAATGATATAATAAATCCAGCAAAAAATTATTTAAGCTTTGAAAAAAATAAGAAGGATTTAGAGAAAATAATTAATGATAATAATAATGATGAAGAAATAAAAGAAATGGCTAAAGTAGAATTTGAAGAATTGGTTAAGCTCAATGAGTTAAATATAAAAAAAATAAAACTATTCTTACTTCCAAAAGATGACGCAGATACAAAAAATGCAATTATTGAAATAAGAGCTGGAACTGGTGGCTTAGAGGCAAGCTTATTTGCATCAGATTTATTTAAAATGTATGAAAAAGTTTGTAACAAAAAAAAATGGAACTTAGAAATAATTAGTATTTCAAAAAGTGAGGCTGGTGGGCTGAAAGAGGTTATAGCTAGTATTAAAGGAAAGAATATTTATTCTCTTTTAAAATATGAAAGCGGTGTTCATAGAGTTCAAAGAGTTCCTGATACTGAAACCCAGGGAAGAGTACATACGTCTGCTGCTACAGTCGCAGTTTTACCTGAAGCAGAAGAAGTTGATGTAAAAATTGAAGAAAAGGATTTAAGAATTGATGTATTTAGAAGCAGTGGACCGGGTGGGCAGAGTGTTAATACTACTGACTCTGCTGTTAGAATTACACATATACCAACAGGTCTTGTTGTCAGTCAACAAGATGAAAAATCCCAAATTAGAAATAAAGAGAAAGGTTTAAAAATTCTAAGGTCAAGAATATATGAGTTAGAAAGGCAAAAAATAGAAGATGCACGATCAAAAGATAGAAGAAACAAAATCGGTACGGGAGATAGATCAGAGAGAATTAGAACGTACAATTTTCCTCAAGGAAGAGTTACTGATCATAGAATAAATCTTACATTACATAAACTGGAAGAATTTATGCAGGGAGAAATATTTGAGGAAATAGTTGAAAACTTAACATTACAAGCCCAAGAAGAAGAATTGAATCAATTAAAATGAATTATCAAGAAATACTCAGTAAAGGCTCAAAGATTTTAAAGGTAAATAATATTAAATCTTTTAATTTAGATAGTGAGATTCTTTTATCTTCAATTGTTGGACTTAAAAGAGAAAGATTGCTTTTAAACCTTGAAAAAGAGATTGATGATAATAAAAAAAATTTTTTTTTTGATTTAATCGAAAGAAGAAAAAAGAGTGAACCAGTAGCATATATTTTAGGTTATAAAGAATTTTGGAAACAAAGCTTTATAGTAAACAAGAACGTATTAATTCCAAGGCCAGATACAGAAACTCTTGTGGAGAATGTTCTAAATAATTTAGACATCAATTCAGAAAAAAAAATTTTAGATATTGGAACTGGATCTGGCTGTTTAATAATATCAATTCTTAAAGAAAGAAAACAATGTTCAGGAGTTGGGGTAGATATATCAAAAAAAGCTATAAAATTAGCAAAATATAATGCAAAAATACAACATATTGAAAATAGAATTAAATTTTTTAACTCTGATATTGACAATTTTTATTTAGATAAATATGATTTCATTATATCTAATCCTCCTTACATTAAATTGCATACGATTAATAGTTTGGAAAATGATATAAAGCGCCACGAGCCAATTGAGGCTTTAGATGGCGGAATAGATGGATATTCAAAAATAAAGCTGGTTATTAAAAAAAGTTCATCTTTGATTAAAAAAAAAGGAAAATTATTTTTAGAAGTAGGTTCAAACCAAATAATGAGAACATTAGAAATATTAAAAAAAAATGGTTTTTACAAAAAAGATATAATTAAAGACTTATCTAATAAATGCAGATGTATAATCGCAATAAAAATTTAAAAAATAAATAATATTTAATGAGAAATTTTAGAAATAACTTTAGAAAAAATAGATATAAAAGTCATTCTGATAGAAATCATCAAAAAAATAACAATGGATCTAAATTGATTAATGATCTTCAAAATGGATCAAATTTTGTTAGAAAAAGCCCAGGAAGAAATAACCATAATGCTCCAAAGCTAATAGAAAAATATTCAAATTTAGCTAGAGAAGCACTTTCAAATGGAGATAAAATTCTTTCAGAAAACTATTATCAGCATGCTGAGCATTTTATAAGAATTCAGAAAGAAAAAGAGATATTTATAAATAAAAATCAAGAACTAAAAATTAACAATGTATCCAATCTTGAAAATAAAAAAGATCTTAATAATTTAGAAAAAGATGTCTCAAAAGAAGATGATTCTACAAAGAGTTAATTAATTTAGATTTTAAGACATTTAGTTTTATTTTACTTACTTCAAATTTTTTTCTTTCGTCACCTTTAAGAATCTTTCCAGAGGGAAGCTTAAGTGTTTGTGAATTTACTTTTTTTCCATTTACAATCACTTCGTAGTGAAGATGTGGTCCAGTTGACATTCCTGTAGAACCTACATAACCAATAATTTGACCTTGCTTAACTCTTACACCTTCTTTAATACCTCTTCCAAAATTTTTTAAATGAGCATAAACTGTTGAATAAGTTGAGTTGTGGTAAATTTTAATACAGTTTCCGCCTCCACCACACCACCTAGCTCTAATTACTTTACCATCACCTGATGCCATTATTGGGGTTCCTTCAGGAGCCGCAAAGTCAGTACCTCTATGCATTTTATTAAACCCTAGTATTGGATGTTTACGCATCCCAAAGCTAGATGATAATCTTGCACCATTAATTGGAGTTTTCATTAAACTTTTTTTTACACTTTTTCCGTATTTATCGAAATGTTCGTAACCATCTTTTGTTTCAAAAATATATAAATCATTATTTTTTCCTTGAAGATTTAAATTCGCATATAAGATATTTCCAGTTTCTAATATTTTTCCATTTTCATCTAAAAAATTTTCGTAAATTATCTGGAACGTATCATTTTTCCAAATATCTCGTTGAAAATCAATTTGAAAACCATAAATACGAGCAAATTCAATAATTATATTTGGTTTTATTTTTACATCACTAGCACTTGCATATAAACTTTTAGTAATTTCAGCTTCTTTATAAACAATAACTTTTTCTAAATTTTTTATCTCTTCGAAATAGTCAAATTTATTTAAACCATCTATTCTAGAAAAGATTGCATTTTTTGTTTTTGTTATTTGAATGTTTATCTCAACTATTTTGATTGGCTCAGTATTGTCTAGTTTAAATGATATTTTTTGACCTTGATATAATTTTTTAATAAATTTATATTTTGATAGATTTTTGATTATTATTTCTTTTTCTGCTTTAGAAATATTAGCTCTACTCAATACTTTTTCAAAATTATCACCTTTGTTGATTTCAATATTTACGTGACTAAATTTTGGCTTTAAATTTTTAATAATGTAGTTTGAAGTTTTTTTTAAGTAAATATTTTCTAAACTATCAAACAGCTTTTGTTTTTGAAAATTTTTATTTATTGAATAAAAGTTTAAAATTAGAATTGTTATAAAAACAATAATTCCCAGTATAAAAGGATATAAATTATTTCTAAAAAACTTATTTATTTTTATCATTTTAAAGAATTAACAAAAAATCACTGTATTTTGTATGTTTTTTGCCTTTTTTTTTCCATCTAATTACTTGATTTCCTTTAAATTTATACTATAAGCGTCACACTCAACATACGGAAAAGTTGTTTATTATTGGGCTTTTTAAGCCTAATTAGCTATTTTATTTGTAAAAATTTAAGAAGAGAAGTGTGGACGGTTAAGGTTACCAAAATTTGTCGTACACACTTCAACATTATATAAATTTTATTCTTAGAATTTATATAGAAGCTAGTGTGCGCCGTTTTTAAACTTGAGAGTTTGATCATGGCTCAGAACGTACGCTGGCGGCACGCCTAATACATGCAAGTCGAACGGAGTAGCAATACTTAGTGGCAGACGGGTGAGTAACATGTGGGTATCTTCCCTTTGGTGAGGAATAACACGAGGAAACTTGTGCTAATACCTCATAAGTCTTTACGGAGAAAGCTTTATGCGCCATTGGATGAGCCCGCACTTGATTAGTTTGTTGGTGGGGTAAAAGCCTACCAAGACTGTGATCAATAGCTGATTTGAGAGGATGATCAGCCACATTGGGACTGAGACACGGCCCAAACTCCTACGGGAGGCAGCAGTAGGGAATCTTGCACAATGGAGGAAACTCTGATGCAGCGATGCCGCGTGAGTGAAGAAGGCCTTTGGGTTGTAAAGCTCTTTCGTCGGGGAAGAAAATGACTGTACCCGAATAAGAAGGTCCGGCTAACTTCGTGCCAGCAGCCGCGGTAATACGAAGGGACCTAGCGTAGTTCGGAATTACTGGGCTTAAAGAGTTCGTAGGTGGTTAAAAAAGTTGGTGGTGAAAGCCCAGAGCTTAACTCTGGAACTGCCATCAAAACTTTTTAGCTAGAGTATGATAGAGGAAAGCAGAATTTCTAGTGTAGAGGTGAAATTCGTAGATATTAGAAAGAATACCAATTGCGAAGGCAGCTTTCTGGATCATTACTGACACTGAGGAACGAAAGCATGGGTAGCGAAGAGGATTAGATACCCTCGTAGTCCATGCCGTAAACGATGTGTGTTAGATGTTGGAAATTTATTTTCAGTATCGCAGCGAAAGCGATAAACACACCGCCTGGGGAGTACGACCGCAAGGTTAAAACTCAAATGAATTGACGGGGACCCGCACAAGTAGTGGAGCATGTGGTTTAATTCGAAGATACGCGCAGAACCTTACCAACACTTGACATGTTCGTCGCGACTCTAAGAGATTAGAGTTTTCGGTTCGGCCGGACGAAACACAGGTGCTGCATGGCTGTCGTCAGCTCGTGTCGTGAGATGTTGGGTTAAGTCCCGCAACGAGCGCAACCCTCACTTTTAGTTGCCACCATTTAGTTGGGCACTCTGAAAGAACTGCCAGTGATAAGCTGGAGGAAGGTGGGGATGACGTCAAGTCCTCATGGCCCTTACGTGTTGGGCTACACACGTGCTACAATGGCATTTACAATAGGAAGCAAAACGGCGACGTTAAGCAAATCCTAAAAAAATGCCTCAGTTCGGATTGTACTCTGCAACTCGAGTACATGAAGCTGGAATTACTAGTAATCGCGGATCAGCGCGCCGCGGTGAATACGTTCCCGGGTCTTGTACACACCGCCCGTCACACCATGGGAGTTGGTTCTACCTTAAGGCAAAGCTTAAAACCTTTGACCACGGTATAGTCAGCGACTGGGGTGAAGTCGTAACAA
>CACFUX010000006.1:30000-46941 GCA_902569615.1 uncultured Pelagibacteraceae bacterium
ATGTATTTATAATATCAATATGTGTTGAACCTAATTCTTTTCTTATTGGATGTCGTCCTAAATAATTTATATCTGGGTGAAAGGGAAAAAAATGATTTTGAAAAGTTTTAGTTGCTGTTCTTGGATATCCAATATGTAAATATAATTTTTTTGGCATAATTATTAATTATAGTCCTTTTGAAAAAGTTCTTATCAAAAAGAAAATTTGAATAAGCTTGAATGTTTCTTTATTTAAAAAGAATTTTGATTTTAAAAAATTATCTAATTTTTTTTTATCTACAATTTCTAAATTTTTAAACTCTGAACTTCTTAATATGTCATTTATAAATTCATGCATTGTACTATTAAATAATTGATTTGCTGGATTAAAACCTTTTTTTTTTAATCTTTTTAAAATCTTATTATTTAAATTATCTTTCATACAATCTCTTAATAAATTTTTTGTGAACCCGTTATTTATTTTAATCTTTGAATCAAGAGAAAATGTATATGCTGCTAGCCTCCAATCAAGAAAAGGGAATCTGCACTCTACACCATGAGCCATTGAAAATTTATCGTATTTTCTTAAATTCATCTGCATAGATCTATAATGATAATCAATATAAAGTTCTTTATTTAGTTTGCTTAAATTTTGCATATTATCAAATTCTATATCTAAATATTCAGAGGGATACTGATTAAAAATATCCACTTTATTTTTTTGATTAGAATTTAAACTTAAATAACTTTGAAATTTTTTATAAATATTTTCTAAAAATATGTTTGAAAGACTCTCATCTTTGTCTTCATCTTCATTCATTTTTAAGTGAATTTTAAGAAGATCAAACCATTTAAAAAAATCTTTAGGAAAACTACAATCTTTCATAGCAACTCTTGGATAACCTGAGTAGCCACCTAATAATTCATCTCCTCCATGACCATCAATAGATACTTTGATATTTTTTTTTCTAATATTTTTATAGATATTCCACGGACCCAATCCATCATCACCACTTACATCTTCTTGATAATAAATAACTTTTATAATTTCCTCTGGTGTTACATTATTTAAATTTACCTCTACTATATTTTTTATTAGTGATAAATTTTCAGTTGCAGCAATAGCATAATGTGTTTCATTATTTATTTCATTTTTGTAATCCAATATAAAGGTGTTATGAGGATAAGATATATTTGAATTTTGTTTATTATTATTTTTTAAATTATGAATAACTTGTACTATTGAAGATGAGTCAAGACCTCCACTCAATGAAGTAGAAGTTTCAACATCGCTGATCATTCTTATTTTACAAGCATCATAAAAAATTTCTTTAAATTTACCAACTTGATCTTCATATTTTTTATAAGGTTTTTCCAGATGCTCTATCGTTGACCACCATTTTTTAATTTTAAAATTTTTATTAAAATCTATTTTTATTTGATGACCAGGGGGCAACTCAAAAACGTTTTTTAGAAATGTTTTTCCAGATGTTAAATATGATTGATTTGAGAATCTTTGTGATAAATAAATTAAATAATTATTGTCAAAATTTGGTATATTCTCTTTTTCTAAATGCATGAAAGATTTTAATTCTGATGCAAAGAAAAAAAATTTTTTGTTATTCAGATAATAAAATGGTTTAACACCAAATCTATCCCTAGATATAAAAACTTCTTTATTTTTATTATCCCATATAGCAAAGGACCACATACCATTAAATTTTAAATTACATTTTTCTCCCCAATGCTTGTAGGATGCAAGAATAACCTCTGTATCTCCGCTGCTTCTAAATTTATATCCAATTGCTTCTAGTTCTTTTTTTAAATCTAAAAAATTATAAATTTCACCATTATAAGTTATACAATATCTTCCATTATCATAACTCATTGGTTGACTTGAGTTGTCGCTTAAATCAATTATGCTTAGCCTAGTATGACCAAATCCTAGTTTATGATCTTCTGATATATATACACCTGTGCCATCTGGCCCACGATGGCTAAGAGAATTTTTTAAATTTTCTAATTCATTTTTATTAATTTGTGAATTTTTTAAACTTAATATACCTGCTATACCACACATATTTTTTACTTTTAAGGACCTTTATTTTGAAAGCTTGCTTATAAGTGAAGAAATTTTTTTATCATTTATATTTATTTGCTTCATTACTTTTTTTGACTCTTGGGGCGCATATCTAAAGGCTATTTCTAGTAATTTCATCCAATATTTATTATTTTTTTTTCTAGTATTTTCAATTTGTTTAATTATTAGTTTATTTTTTTTCATTTAGAGATATTTTGTAACAAATAACTAAAAATAAATAAATGAAAATTAAAATAAAAAAAAATCTATTTTTCGATAACAAAAAAAAACCATTGATAATTGCCGAAATATCTGGGAACCACAATCAAAGCAAAAAAGTCTTTCTAGATCTGATTGATAAATCACATAAAAATGGTGCAGATTTAGTTAAAATTCAAACTTATGAACCTCAGGATTTAACTATTAAATCTTTTACAAAAGGTTTTAAAATAAATAAAGGAACATGGAAAAATCAATATTTGTGGAACCTATATAAAAAGGCTCATACACCTTTTAAGTGGCATTTTGATGCTTTTAAACTTGCAAGAAAAAAAAATATTAATTTATTTAGTACACCGTTTAGTAAGAGAGGTGTGGAATTTCTGGAAAGATTTAAAGTACCATTATACAAAATATCATCTTTCGAAATTATAGATCATAAATTAATTGATTTAATTGCCAAAACAAGAAAACCAATAATTTTATCTACTGGACTTTCAAATATTAAAGAGATTAAAGAGGCTATTAAAATTATCAATAAATACCATAATAAAGTTGTAATTATGCATTGTGTTTCAGAATATCCAACAAAACTAGAAAACATAAATTTTCAAAGAATAAACAAATTAAAAAAAATATTTAAAAAAAATTTGATTGGTATTTCAGATCATACAAATAATATTTATTCTTCTCAAATGTCATTAGCATTCAATATTGTAGCGATAGAAAAACACGTAAAATTGTCAGAAAAATCAATGTCAACTGACTCTAAATTTTCGATATCATTGAAAAACTTAAATGATTTGAGAAAAACTACTGACTCTTTATTTAAAGGAATAAACTCTAAAGGAAACTTCAAAATTAACAAAGAAAACAAGTCCTCATTGATTTTTAGGAAATCAATTTTTTCGATTAAAGA
Source organism: uncultured Pelagibacteraceae bacterium (assembly GCA_902569615.1). Taxonomy (GTDB): domain Bacteria; phylum Pseudomonadota; class Alphaproteobacteria; order Pelagibacterales; family Pelagibacteraceae; genus Pelagibacter. The sequence continues at coordinate 33,198 of CACFUX010000006.1, forward strand.
TATTAAAAAGGGCGAAATAATAAATAATAAAAATATCGATACATTTAGATCAAAAGTTGGACTTAGTGCAGATAATTATTTTAAAATATTAGGTCGTAAAAGTAAAAAAAATATTAAAAAATTCTCTCCTATTTATAATAATTTTTTTTGAATTTTATACCTTTTATAACTCTTCTATATTATTAGCTAAAGTATATATAATTTTTTTAAAAACATTTGAATTTCTGTTATTAAATTTAGAATAAGTAATCAGTCTGTAAATTTTATTAAAATTTTTAATATTTAGAATTTTTTGTATTAATGTTAAAAAATATTTTTTACCCCCAACATTGTAATCACTAATTAGATATTCGTATAATAAAGAATAAAAGTCTTTTTTTTTTGCAAATTTTAAATTTTTCCAATTCTTTTTTAATAGTTTTGCATATTGAGAATTATTAGACCAATAATTGGTTAATTTTAATTTTGAACATTCCCAAAATATTTTTTTTGAAGAAATACACTTGAAACCAAAATATATTCCTTCCAAAAGGGCATTACTGTGGTGAGATATTAGAATTGTTTTTTTATTTAACTTATTTAAAAGTTCATAATTTTTTATTGGAACATCTAATATAGTTAAATTTTTTGTCTGGGATATTTCATTTTTAAACAAATCAAAAATTTTTTTATCCCAAATAGACTGATTTCCCATACTTTTATTATAAAAATTTGGGTGAGCTTTTAGCAATATGTTATTTTTTCCATCCTTTAAAAGATTGCTTAAAGTAAAAGTAAGCCAATCTTTAGAATTTATAAATCCATCATATCCAAAAATTAATTGGGCATCTGTAAAAGAATGTGCATAAACTACATGTGTAAACTTAGAATAATTTAATTTTTTTATTTTATTATATTTAGTTTTTCTGATCCAAGGAATTATTTCATTTTTATAAATAATTTTTTTTAGCGATGTATTTACTTCTCTAATTTTTTTTTTATTAAGTCTATAAGTTTTATGAAATCTTAAAAAATCTCCATATGATGCATTCTTATTCTTAATTGATGCATTTACTCTAAATAAACCTCTAGGAAGATTGTTTGAATAAATGATAATTTTTTTTTTTAAGAAAAATTGGAACAAGATACCATTAAGATACATTCCATGATCGATATATACTGCTGTAATATTAACAGGTAATTTTTTTGCAGTATTTAAAATACCTAAAGCAAAATATAAATTTTTAATATAATTTTTATAAAAGATTAATTTATTAGTATAACTTCTATAGTCTCTAAAAGTTTCTGAAAGAACATGAGTAGACAAGTCTATACCTTGATATTTAACATTTGAATAACTGTTGTTATAAAAAAATAATTTAAATAAATTTTTTATATAAAAAAAATAAGAATTTAAATTTAAAACATTATTTTTTTTAAAAATAGTTATTTCTACTTTTTTTTTAAATTCATCTTCTAAATTTTTTACTAGACTTTTTATAATGATTTTATAAGGTCCCTCCAAAGGTCTGGTTGAGTAGAAAAGATAATTTATCATTTACAGATATTAAATATTAATCTATTAATTATTAAATATTAAGGCCATTTGTTAATTTAAAAAACTATATTTTCAATATGTTTATTAAAATATTTACTTATCACAATACTATAAATATAGGAGCCATTTTACAAAGTAGAACATTAAAAGATTTTATTGAGAAGAAAACATCTGTTTATACACAGTTTGATCAATTTCAGCCAAAAAAAATATTGTATGCTGAATATGCTAAACCTTTAATTACAAAAAATTATTATAAATTTAAAAATAATATTTTAAAAAATTTTAAAATTTATAAATGGAAAAAAAAATTAAGAAACGAATATTCTAGAAATTTAAAAAAAAAAACAAATGATTTTATTAGCATATATGGTAGCGATGAAATTTGGAATCTTCAAAATCACTATTATGGTTATAATCCACATTTTTTTGGTTTTAATAATAATACGAAAAAAATTTCTTATGCTGCTAGTTTTGGAAAATCAAAATTTGATTTAATAAACAAATTTCAAAAAGAAGAATTAAATAAACTGTTAAATGAATTTTCTGATATATCAGTAAGAGACGAAAATTCATCTTATATAGTTAAAAAACTTATTGGTTATGAACCTCAAATTGTTCTCGATCCAATATTCTTATCTGATCTTCCAATTTTAGAAGACAAAAAATTATTTGATGAAAAAATTGAAAAAGATTTTGCAATTATTTATGGGGATTATTTTTCAGAATACCAAAAAAAAATTATTATAGATTTTTGCAAAAAAAGAAATTTAGAGCTTATTTCATTAAGTTATTATTCAAAGTGGGTTAAGAAAAATTATATTAATATTGATCCAACAGTTTTTTTTCAATTATTCAAAAATTCTAAATTTATCTTTACATCAATGTTTCATGGAATTATGTTTTCAATAAAATTGAAAAAACAGTTTTATTATAGCGTAGATCCAATCAGACTTAATAAAATATCTTTCATAATAAACAAGCTAAAACTAAATTCTAGAGAAATTAATGAATTTAATAAATTAGATAATGATATAGATTATAATGAAATTTATAGTTCTTTAATAAAATGGATAAATAATAGCAAAAATTTTTTAATTAATAGTATAAATAAAAATATTAGATAAACATTTTATGAATATTGCCATAATACCTGCTCGTAAAAATAGCAAAAGAATAAAAAATAAAAATATTAAAAGTTTTTTTGGAAAACCAGTTATAAGTTATGCCATCAAATGTGCAATAAAATCAAAACTATTTAACAAAATTATAGTATCAACGGATAGTCAAAAAATATTAAAAATTGCGAAAAAATTTGGTGCCGATGTTCCTTTTTTGAGACCAAAAAAACTTTCTTCAGATAAAGCGATCACAATTGATGTAATAAAACACTCAATTAAGTGGTTAAATAAAAAAAATATTAAACCTAATTATATCTGCTGCATCTATCCTGCTACTCCATTGTTGCAACATAAAGATTTAAAAAAATCTTATTCAATAATAAAAAAAAAAAAATACGATTTTGTCATTTCAGCAGTAAAATACCCCCATCCAATAGATAGACATTTTGAAATCAAAAATAACAAAATTAAATTGTTTAAAAAAAATAAAATTATATCTATGACGCAAAAAAATAAAAATTATTATCATGATGCAGGACAATTTTATTGGGGTCAGGCAAATACGTGGCTTAATAAAAAAAATATTTTAACAGAGAAATGTTTCGCCTTTAAACTGCCTCAATTAAGGGTTCATGATATAGATAATATTGAAGATTGGCAAATTACAAAAAAGTTATTTAAACTTAAATAATTAAATTTATGATTCAAAATTACGGCCAGCAAGATTTAAGTAAAATAAATATTAATCAATTTAGATTTTTAAAAACAGAGGAAATTGTAACAAATGGTGAATTTTGTAAAAAATTAGAAAAAAAAATATCAAAAATTTGTGGCTCAAAATATTCTTTAGTTTGTAATAATGGAACATCAGCTTTGCTTATGTCTATTTTATCATTAAAAAAGAAAAATTTAGTAGTTATTTTACCTAATATAAATTTTGTTGCTGCTCCAAATATTATTTCACTACTTAAAGGTAAAATAGTTTTATGTGACATAAATGAAGAAACAGGAATGGTAGATTATGAAAAATTTAAAAATTGTATTAAAATTTGTAAAAAAAGAAAAATTAAACCAAACATATTTATTCCCATACATTACGCAGGAAATATCCTTGAATTACAAAATATAAGTAAGATTTGCCGTAAGAATAAAATTGATATTATAGAAGATGGATGTCACAGTTTTGGAAGTAAAAAAAAAATAGCACAAAAAAAAATTAGTGTTGGAGATTGCAAATTTTCAAAATTAACAACCTTTTCTTTTCATCCTGTTAAAAATATTACAACTTTAGAAGGAGGAGCTATTACTACAAACAGTAAAAAACTTTACGAAAAATTAAAATTATTAAGAAGTCATTCTTTAAGAAAAACTTACATTAATGATCCCTATACTATGGTTTCTCCCACACTTAATTTTAGAATGCCAGAAATAAATGCTATAGTAGGAATAGATCAAATTAAAAAAATTAATATTTTTAGGCAGAAAAGAAATAAAATAATTTTATTATATAAAAAACAACTTTCGCATTTAGAAAATTTTTTTTCAATTTTAAACTTTTATGATAAAAATTTATTTTGGCACATATTTGTAATTAAATTAAAAAACCCTAAAATAAAAAGAAGATTAATGAATTTTTTAAAAAGTAATAAAATTGGTTGTCAAATACATTACAAACCAATTTTTATGCACTCAGCTTTTAAAAAAAATATTATTTCAAATGATAATAAAAGCTCAATTAACTTTTATAATTCACAGTTAACACTTCCTCTATTTACAAAAATGTCAATTAATGAAGTAAAAAAAATTGTAAAAAAAATTGAATTATTTTTTGATAAATACCAATAAATTAAATTAAGATTTACAATATTTTAATTTGTAATAAGTAGGTTATTAAATATGATAAAAAAAAACTTATTTTATATTAAGAATTTACAAAAAATATTCTTTTTAGGATCAAATAATAATTTTAATGAGTTAACAGAGATAAACAAATCTCTTAAAATAAAAACATTTATTTTATCTCATAATAAGAGTCACAAATCTGCTAATTTAGCACATTATTTTAAGCAAAAAATTGGATCAAAATTTAAAAAAATTGTTAAAGAAAATTATATTCCCAATAAAACACTTTTCATAAGTCTCTCTTCAAGATGGATTTTTAAAAAAAAAGAAATACGTGAAATTTTTGAGAATAATCTTATAAATTTCCATAATGCTAGACTTCCCATTGATGCCGGAGGAGGTGGATATACTTGGAGAATTTTAAAGAATGATAGAATAGGAAATATATTGGTTCATCAAATAGATGAAAAAATTGATACAGGTAAGGTCATTTCTGAGGAAGAGTTTTTATTTCCACATAAATGCCAAATTCCTATTGATTTTGAAAATTATGAAAAAATAAAATTTTTAAAATTTTATGAGAATTTTATAAAAAAAATATTATCTGGAAAAAAATTTAATTTATATAAACAACAAACTTCTTTAAGAAGATATAATCCTAGACTAAACACAAAAAAAAATGGATGGATAAATTGGAATGATAATTCTTATAATTTAATTAGTTTAATAAATTCTTTTGACTCACCTTACAATGGAGCATCAACTTATCTAAATAAAAAAAGAGTATTTATTAAAAAGGCACAATTACATGGAGGAGAGTTAAACAACCATCCTTTTATGACTGGTATAGTTTTTAGAAAAAATAAAAATTGGATAGTCGTTTCAACAAGAGATGAAAATTCAATTATCATTGAAGAAGTATTAAACGAAAGGGGAAAAAATATAATTAATTTAGTTAGAGAAGGTGACAGATTTTATACAACACATGCTAAATTTATATCCTCTAGAAGTTTGAGAGTTAAATATAAGGCGAAATAAAAAAATTAATGGATATAAGAAAAAAAAGTTATATAATTGTTATTAATCTCATAATAAATTAATCAAATGAAAACTTGCACAAGCTGTTTACTCCCTGAGACACACGAAACTATAGAATTTGATGAAAATAACAAATGTAATATTTGTAAAGCGCAGGATTATAAAAAAACTAATATAGACTATGAAAAAAAAAAGATTGAATTAGATGAACTAATAAAAAAATATAAGGGAAAATATAATTATGACTGCATTGTTCCTTTTAGTGGTGGAAAGGATAGTACTTATGCACTTTATTATATAATTAATAATCTTAAATTAAAACCTTTAGTTATTAGATTTGATCATGGATTTCTAAGACAAAATCTTGAGGACAATGTTAAAAGATGTCAAAGAAAACTTGGCTTCGATATGATAACTTTTACTCCTAATTGGAAAATAGTTCAAAAATTAATGTTGAGATCCTTTTTAGATAAAGGAGATTTTTGTTGGCATTGTCATACTGGAATATTTTCATATCCAATGTGGATATCAATTGAAAAAAATATTCCTCTTATTTTTTGGGGTGAAAAACAATCTGAATATACTGCATATTATTCTTTCGATGATGAAGAAGAAGTTGATGAAAAAAGATTTAATAGATTTATTAATCTTGGAGTTACTGCTGATGATATGTATTTAAGATTAAATGGTGAGGTAGAAAAGCGTGATCTTTTGCCATTCTCATATCCACATATAGAGATGCTTAAAAAAATTAAAAGTAAATCTGTTTGTCTTGGCTCATACATATCTTGGAATCCAAAAAAACAGTCAGAACTTATAAAAAAAGAACTTGGATGGAAAGGTGATGAGGTTGAAAATGTTCCACCAGAATATGATTATGAGAAAATCGAATGCTACATGCAAGGAGTAAGGGATTATATCAAATATTTGAAGAGAGGTTATTCGAGACCTTCACATTTATCTGCTATTGATTTGAGAAATAAAGTTATAACTAAAGAAAAAGCTAAAGAAAATATAAAACTTTATGAGGGAAAAAGACCATATAGTCTTGATTTATTTCTAAAATTTATTGGATTAAATGAAAATGAATTTTCAGAAGTAATAAAAGAACATGTAGTTTCGCCAAATAAATTTTCAAATATAAAAAATGAAAATGCAAAAAAACCACACGATTTTGATCAATGGTCAAAAGAAGGTAAAGCTAATAGAGATTTTTCCAACAAAACCTTCAAAGATTGGAAATCTAACTTATAAAATTCATGTTAAAAAAAAGATTAATTCCAAAATTAATGTTTAAGGTAAAGGAAATTAATCAAAAAAAATATCCTGTAATAGTTACGACAAAAAATTTCAATAATGTCAAATTTGTTGGTGATCCAATTTCACAAGCAAAAATTTTTGAGTCTCAGCTCACTGATGAATTGCTTCTAATCAATATGGAGTCATTAGATCTTGATAAAAACGAATTTTTATTAGACTATTATAAAGAATTTTCTAATAAAATTTTTATGCCCCTAACTATTGGGGGAGGAGTGAAAAATATTGAGTCGTTCAAAAAGTTACTAAAAAATGGAGCTGATAAAGTATGTATAAATACTGCTGCAATACAAAATCCAAATTTAATATCGCAAGCTTCTAAAATATTTGGATCTCAATGTGTAGTTGTTTCTATTGATTTTAAAAAAATAGATAGTAACTACTTTGTGTTTTATAAAAATGGTAAAATCAATTCAAAAAAATTACTTTTTGAATGGGCAAAAGAGATTGAACGATTAGGTGCTGGTGAAATAGTTTTAACAGATATTGATAAAGATGGAATTTCTGAAGGATTAAATATTGAGGTAGCTGAAAAAATTTCAAACTCTTCCAAATTACCAATTATAATTTCTGGTGGATGTGGTATAGCCCAACATTTTGTTGATGCTTTTAAAAATACTAAAATTGAAGGAATAGCTGCTGGTAATTTTTTTTCCTTTAGAGATCAAAATATTCACCAAGCAAGATCTCAAATTTTAAATAATGGAATTGAACTAAGAAAATAAGTGAAAATAAAAATTGTTGATTTAGGTGTATCAAATATAAATTCAATTCATAAATGCATTTCATTCTTAGGCTTTGACTCCGAAGTAGTACAAACCCCAAATAAATTAATTGATGCTGATAAAATAATTTTCCCAGGAGTTGGTGCTTTTAGCAATGTAATGAAAATAATTGAAAAAAATAAATGGAATGAAGTTTTAAAACAAAAAATTCTTAAAGAAAAAGTTTCAATTTTAGGTATATGTCTTGGAATGCAATTACTATGTAAAGAAAGCAGTGAGCATGAAAAAAAATCTGGGTTAAATTTTTTCGATATTGAAGTTAAAAAGCTTAGTGATCATATTGATTCTAATAAATTTAAATTACCACATATTGGGTGGAATAATGTAGAAATAAAAAAAAAATCAATATTATTTGATGGAATTAAAAACGGATCAGATTTTTATTTTGATCATTCCTACGGTATTTTAGATTTATATAAAAATATTGACTGTGTAACTAATCATCAGATAGATTTTGCATCTGTAATAAGCTATAACAATATTTACGGAGTTCAATTTCATCCAGAAAAAAGTTTAGATGATGGAAAAATTCTTTTAAAAAATTTTATAACAAAAGTATGAAAAAAAATAAAAAACAAATTGCGAAAAAACTTTGGAGCAGAGCCTTAAAAGTAATTCCCACTGGAAATATGCTTTTGTCAAAAAATCCAAATAGATTTTTACCTGGAAAGTGGCCAACATATTATAAAAAAGCAAAAGATTGTTTTATTTGGGGAGTTGATGGAAAAAAATATTTAGATGTAAGCACTATGGGCTTTGGAACAAATATACTTGGATATTCTAATTCTAAAGTAGATAAGACAGTTCATAATTTTATAGATAAAGGTAATATGTCAACTCTGAACGCACCAGAAGAAGTTTATTTAGCTGAAAAATTGATCCAACTTCATCCTTGGTTCAAAATGGTAAGATTTGCTAGAACTGGCGGGGAAGCAAATTCCATAGCAATAAGAATTGCTAGAGCATCATCAGGAAAAGATGGAGTTGCAATATGTGGATACCACGGATGGCATGATTGGTATTTATCTTCTAATATTCAAAATAAAAAAAACTTAGATACACATCTTATAAAAAGATTACAAACTGATGGAGTGCCACAATCTTTAAAAAATACTGTTTTCCCTTTTCAGTATAATGATTTTGAAACTTTAAAGAAAATTGTAGACAAAAATAAAATTGGAGTAATTAAAATGGAAGTTTATAGAAATATAGAGCCAAAAAACGATTTTTTAAAAAAAATTAGAAAATTAGCTGATAAAAAAAATATTGTTTTAATTTTTGATGAATGTACGTCAGGATTTAGAAAAAGCTATGGAGGGTTACACAAAATATATAACGTAAAACCGGATATGGCTATTTTTGGAAAGGCTCTTGGCAATGGTTATGCTATTACTGCCGTATTAGGGAAAAAAGAAATAATGGAATGTGTACAAAATACATTTATTAGTAGTACATTTTGGACAGAAAGAATTGGTTCAGTTGCTGGTCTAGAAACTCTTAAAATAATGGAAGAAATAGAGTCTTGGAAATTGATAGATAAAATAGGAAAAAATATAAAAAAAACTTGGGGAGAAATTTCACAAAATACCAAAGTTCCAATAGAAATATCTGGATTGAATGCTTTAGCTCAATTTAAAATTATATCAAAAAATTCAAATATATTTAAAACCTATATAACTCAAGAAATGCTGAAAAAAAATATTTTAGCTACAGATACTATTTATGTATCCATAAAACACAAAGATAAGATCCTTCAAAAATATTATGAAAATCTTGAGAAAATATTTAAGATTATTGCTAAATATCAATACAGTAAAAACGTAAAATCTCTTTTAAAAACAAAAGAAAGCGCTATGGGCCTCCCTAGGCTTAACTAGTCGCCATTCCATTATTTGCAGTGTCAATACAAGCAAAATCCTCAATTCCACCATGAGGATCGGCATTAGGTTTTGGCATATATTTTTCTAAAAACTCTTCTCTTAATTCAGCGTAAATTTTATTTCCTTCATCATCATCTTTTTCAGCTCTTTCAATTTCTTTCCACCTATTTTTTGGAAATTTAACATATAAATTAAAACACTTTCTAATTTCTCTTATTTCATGAGGTGGATATTGAGGCATATTTAATTGGCCTTCATCTTTTTCATCCGGATTAACAGTTGTTGACTTAACAAGTGTTTCAGGTTTAATTAAACCTAAATCTTCACACATTTTTCTTAAAGGTGTTCCATGGAAAGGTACAAATGTACTTATATTTGAATTATCAGCTTCAATTTGTCTATTAAGTTCAATTGTATCAAATGCTAACTTCTTAGTTTCAGTCGGAAACCCAGTAATATTATTAAGTGTATAACTTATTTCATATTTATTAGGTATTTTTAATTTTTCAATAATATTTTTATTTGACCATCTTCTATCTAAAATTTTTTTTCTAAACTCTTCATTGCCATGCTCTATACCAAAAGAAATTCTATCTAGTCCCACATCTTTAAGTTTTTTCATATTATAATCTGTAATAGTTTCTGGTCTTGTTTGCATCCAAAATGGTATTTTAATTTCTGAATACATTTCTACAAATTCTTCAAATTCTTTTTTATTCATTGCTAAAAATGTATCTGCCCAAAAATAATTATACTCAACTCCTAAATCATTTTTAAAATGTTTTAATTCTTTAGAAATTAAATCAATTCTTTTTTTTCTAAAAAAACCTCCATCAGATTGTTCGTTGTAAAGCCTCATCTGATCAGGTGAATTACAAAAAGTACAAGTATATGGACAACCTCTTATAGTTTCGACAGGAAACATTTTATAAATTTGACCACCCATTGGTCTAAATAATCTGTTGGTTTCAAAAAGACTAAGGTCTATTATTGGATTTTTATTTACATCAACAGGTTTCGATATTGGATTTTTTATAACTTGATTTCGATCTTTTAAATATTCTGGTCCAATTGTTTTAACCCAACAATTTGTTAAATTAGAAAAATCTTTTTCTCCTTTTTTGATTCTTTCACACAAATCAAGTAATGCATTTTCTCCTTCACCTACACATACTATATCTACAACTTCATTTTTTATAACTAATTCTGGAGCAAAAGTTGGAAATACACCACCAGCAATTAATGGAACATTATTTTTTATTTTATAATCTTTAATATTCTCTAATAATTTTTCACCCAGTTCCCACATATCTTCAGTTGCAGAAATTCCAATTAAATCAGGTTTAAATTTATTAATATGATTTTGTAAATCGTCTTCCCATAGAGTTTCTTTCATTTTAATTCCTCTGCTAGCTAAATTACTTGGAATAACAGCCAGAGTATCTTCCATTGCTTTGTCAGAATTTGTTCCTTGGTCTACAAGGTAATATGTAGTATCAAAAACTTCTACTTCATGACCTTTCTCTTTAAGCATTGCAGAAAATAATGCAATAGCTGGAGGTATCATGTTTGTTCCAAATAGGTTTGGATAAAGAAATAGTATTTTTATACCCATAATTTAATTTTTATAATTTATATTAACAATTTTAACAAGTATTGACTAAAAATCTTGATACATTATAACACATATTACTGAAATGCATGGTGGGAAATAAGTGTGAAATTCATTTGCTGTTCCTGCAACGGTTAAAGTCCGAGCGCCACCCAGTAAAGTCCGCTGTTGAATGAAGGCCAGGAAAAGTCTAGTTCTACAATGAAAAATTAGCATCGGCATTATTATTAATACACTCCTGAAGCTTAGGGGTAAAAAGATTAAAGGATGCTTTATGCTTTTAAGGGTAACAATATTTTTGTTATTATTAGTATCAAATTCATTTGGAGAAAATTTAGAAAATTGTAAATGGGACAATAGAAAAGGTGTTCCTTGTATAGTAATTAGCAAAACACCAAATACATCATCTTTTTCAGAGGGTTCGGTTGGTAAAATTATAATTAATCGAGAACAAATAGAAAAGAGTGGAGCTATAGATGTTGTTGATATTCTTAAATATGTCGACGGGATAGATATCAAACAAAATGGAGGAAAAGGTCAGTTAACATCTTTGTTCATGAGAGGCACAAATTCTAATCATACTCTTGTACTTTTAAATGGTATTCCAATAAATGATCAGTCAACTACACAAGGCCTACATAACTTTGGACAAGATTTTATTCAAACTATTCAACAAATTGAAATTTATAAAGGTCCAAGTGGTGCTCACTTTGGGCCATCAGCTATAGGGGGTGCAATTAATTTTGTTACTGCGATCGATTACATAAATAAATACTCAATAAGTGGATATAATGGTAAAAACAATTCTATAGATGCCAACTATTCAAAAATAATTGATAATGGATTACACCTAAATTTCAAAGGTAGTTCTTCAAATAATAAAAATAGTAGCTCAAGATATGGTGGAAAAGAAGAAGATAGTGCAAAAAATTATCAAATAAATATTAATGCGGAAAAGTGGATATATGATGATTTAAAAACTAATTCTACATTTTATGCTAGAAGAACAAAAGCTAACTATGATGCTAGTTCAAGTGACGAAAGTGGATTTGCTCATGATAAAATGTATGTAGTACAAGCAAGCTTGAATAAATTAAATAAAAATTCTGAAAATGTTTTAACATTCCATTATAATCATTATAATAGAGAATATGATGAAAGTGGTTATTTTGATTGGTATAATTCCCACTCTACAGTTTTAAAAGCAGAAAGAAGAATTAAACCTATAAAAAAAATATCTTATGGTTACGGAGTTGACTATAAATATGATACAGGTTCTTTCACCAATAATGGATCATGGTCAACGCCAGCAGCCCGAGGACATGTAGATAATTTCGGTTTTTTTGCTAACTCAGGTTACAAGTTTTCTGATGATATGATTTTATCCTTTTATGGTAGGGGTGACAATCATAAGACTACAGGAATTAATCCAACCTATAAAATTAATTTAACAAAGTTATTTGGAAAATTTGAATTAGCTTTAACTCAATCTACAGGCTTAAGAAACCCAAGTCTATATGAGTTGTATGGAAATAATGGAAGAACAGACTCTTATAAACATGTTGCCAATCCTGATGCAGATCCTGAAAAAAGCAGAACTAATGAGTTAAAAATAAAATATTTATTTAACAACTCATTAAGTCTAGAAAATACATTTTATAGAAGCTCTATTGAAGATGCTTTATTATATAATGGTTCATATAAGGGAGGATCAGGATACACAAATAATAAGTCTGACTTAAAACAAGATGGTATCGAAAGCAATTTAGTTTTTAAAGTAAACAATCATAGGCTTTCAATTTACAATACAATATCATCAAGCAAACAAGAAGATGGTAGCCATCAACTTAATAGGCCCGACTCAACTTATGGTATCAACTATGATTCAAATTTTAATAATTCTTTATTTGGACCATTTTCTATAAATTATAATTACAAACATTACGGTAAATCATTTGATTATGCACCTTCAGTAACAAAAGTAGACAGCACAGATATAATGAATTTGGCTGTATTAAAAAAAACAAACATTGGCGTTTTAAGTTTTAACATTTCAAATTTATTGGATGAAGCTTATCAAAGACCTTATGGATATTCTCAAAATGGAAGACAAATAAGATTTGGCTTTCAAAGTTTATTTTAGATTGTTAATTTCAAAGATTTCTATAATATTAATTTATGAACTTAACTAAAATTACAATTATAACATTATTATCAATTGTAATAACTAGATTTATTCCTCATCCTCCAAACTTTACAAGCTTAATTGCAATAAGTTTTTACATACCTTTAATTTTTGGAATTATGTATATGCCTGTAGTTTTATTTAGTTTTGTTATTACAGACATTTTTATTGGATTTCATAATATATTGTTTTTTACATGGGGCAGCGTTGCAATAATTGGTTTACTTTCAAAATATTTTACTTCCTTAGGATTTAAGTTTAGAATTTTGGGTGCTCTTTCAGCTGCAGTATTATTTTTTATAGTCACAAACTTTGGTGTATGGTTAACAGGCTCATATGGTTACAACTTAGTAGGGCTGATTACTTGTTACACACTAGCTATACCTTTCTTTGGATATACACTTTTATCAACAATTACCTATTCAAT
>CACFUX010000007.1 GCA_902569615.1 uncultured Pelagibacteraceae bacterium
AAAAAAAGATGGGCAGAAATGGCAAAATTAATCACTCTTGAAATGGGGGCGCCCATGAAATTTTCAACTGAAATGCAAGCTGCGACAGGAGCTAGTCATATAAAATCTTTTAAAAATATTTTGAAAGATTTTAAATTTGAAAAAGATTTAGGAGAAGAAAAAAATAATCAAAAATTATTATATGAACCAAAAGGTGTATGCGCTTTAATTACACCATGGAATTGGCCAATAAATCAGGTTAATTTAAAAGTAATTCCAGCTTTAGCATCAGCATGTACAGTGATACTAAAACCATCTGAGATAGCACCATTATCTTCAATGTTGCTTGCAGAAATGATTGATGAAGTTAAATTTCCTCCTGGAGTTTTTAATTTAGTTAACGGAGACGGAGCAATCACTGGCGATGCACTAACGAGCCATCCAGATGTTGACATGATATCCTTTACCGGTTCAACTAGAGCTGGCGCACTAATTTCACAAAATGCAGCAAAAGATTTTAAAAGAATAAGCTTAGAACTTGGTGGAAAAGGAGCAAATATAATTTTTAAAGATGCTGATACAGATGCTGTTGCAAGAGGTGTTCAAAGATGTTTTAGAAACTCAGGCCAATCTTGTAATGCTCCTACAAGAATGTTGGTTGAAAAATCAATTTATAATGAAACTGTAGAGAAAGTTAAAGAATTAGCAAATAGTACTAAAGTTGACTCCCCACAAAAAGATGGTGACCATATAGGACCAGTAGTATCAGAAGTTCAATTTAACAAAATTCAAAAATTAATTCAGAAAGGAATAGATGAAGGTGCTAATCTAGTTGCAGGTGGAATTGGAAAACCTAAAGGATTTGAAAAAGGTTATTACGTAAAACCCACTGTTTTTGCTGATGTAAATAATAAGATGGAGATTGCAAGAACAGAAATTTTTGGCCCTGTTTTGTCTATAATTCCATTTGAAAATGAAGAGGAAGCTATTAAAATTGCTAATGATACTCCTTATGGTCTCACAAATTATATTCAAACACAAGATAAGGAAAAAATTAAAAGAGTTGCAAGAAAACTTAGATCTGGAATGGTAGATGTAAACGGTGTTGGAATAGCTGTAGCTTCTCCATTTGGTGGTTATAAACATTCAGGAATTGGAAGAGAAGCTGGAACAGAGGGATTGATTGAATTTTTAGAGGTAAAGACTGTGGGTGGCTGGAATTAGTCTAAATATAAAGTAGTTGATCAAATTGAGTTTTAATATTCATAGTACAAGCCATTTTTATCGATACTATAATAAACGCTTGTAATTATTATCATAAAATTTACCGTTATTTTCATAGAAAACATGGAAGGAGGAAGATATGAGTAGGTCTTCTAAATTATATAATAAAGATTTAGCTCCAACACCAAATTCAGAAAAAAAATGGGGATGGTTCGAAATCTTTAACGTATGGGCTAACGATGTTCAAAGTTTATTTGGATACACTTTGGCTGCTTCATTATTTATAGCTTCAGGTTTAAATGGCTGGGCTGTATTTCTTGCATTAATACTTGCAGGATTTTTTATAATGTGGCTTGTTAACTTATCGGGAAAACCAAGTGTTAAACATGGTATTCCTTATCCTGTATTTGCTCGAGTAAGTATGGGAGTTTTTGGTGCTAATTTTCCAGCAATGGCAAGAGGTCTTGTTGCTATGTTCTGGTACGGTGCTCAAACTTATGCAGCTTCAACTGCAGTTGCACTTTTAATCACAGGATTAACAGGAATACAGGGCGAACCTGTACTACTTGGAATGTCAGGAGTAATGTGGATTTCATTTATTTTTGTTTCACTTTTCCAAGTTTATCTCTTTTGGCAAGGAATTGATCTTGTTAGAAGATTTTTAAACTTTGCTGGACCAGCAGTTTATATTGTGATGATTGTTTTAATGATAGCTATTTGGGCTAAAGCAGGTGGCGGATTGTTATCAGAAGTTGGAGAAATCTTTTCAGGTGGAGAACGTTCAGGAGGTTTTGAAGGTTTAGGATCATTTGGAGCTTTCCTAGCTGTATTCTCAATTATGGTAGGATATTTCGCAGCAGTAGTTATTAACTTTGGTGACTTTGCCAGATTTGTTAAAAATGAAGATGAAATGAAAAAAGGTAACCTATGGGGATTAGTAGGAAACGTAGTTTTCTTTTCTTTCATAACTTTAATGATCACTGGTGGTACAATTGCAATATTTGGTGAATACATTGCACAACCAACAGAGATGGTTGCGAAAGTAGATAATTTACTTTTAACCTTAATTGCAGCATTTGCATTTTTTGCAGCTACAGTTGGTATAAATATGGTAGCTAATTTTATACCTCCAGCGTATGACCTTGCAAACTTAATGCCAGACAAAATAAATTTCAGAACTGGTGGATTAATCACTGCTATTTTTGGATTTGTAATTGGTGGTATGTGGGTTGCAGTTATAACTCAAATGGGAATGTTTCCATTTGTTAATACTTTAGGAGCAATTTTAGCACCAGTATTTGGAATAATGATTGTTGATTATTATGTAATCAAAAATCAAAAACTTGATGTAGATGATTTATTTTCTGACAAAGCAAGTGGAAAATATCATTACAATGGAGGATTTAACGGAAAAGCAATGTTAGCTTGGGTAATCTCAGGTTATGTTGCAGTTGGATCTGTTTGGCCAAATATATTATTTGCTGGTTTAGATGATTTCTTCGCTAATTTAGGTGGAGGAGGAGGATATGCTTGGATGATTGGAGCAGCTTTAGGCGCTATAATTCATATGGCTATATCTGGAAGAGGCAAATAAACGATTAGTTTAAATTTAAAAGCTCGCCGTGAGTTGTGCCCGGCGGGCTTTAATATTTTAAAGTAATATTTTCTTTTTCTAAGTTTTCGATAACTAAATTATCTCCAGATCCTTTTCTATCAACTACTAGAAAGTTCATATCTTCAGTAGATATCAACGGGAAATGCCAAGTTCCAGGACTGTAATTTACTCCTATTCCAGGAGGAATTATAAAAGCTTCAATTTTATTTAAATCTAGCTTCTCTTCTTTAGGAGCTACAAATACTAAAAAAGTAGTTTCTTTCATTGGTATGAATGCTTGACTACCTAAAGGATGTTTCTCCATCATATCAATTTTCATTGGAAAGTTTCTTTTTAAAGCAGAAAAGATGCTAATTGTAGTTTCGCCATTTTTAATCGATGTATTTAAATTAGCTACTCCATCATATCTTTTTGCATATCCATTGTTTATTTCTAACGGTTTTATATCTTTTGTAGAAATCATATCTCCATATTTAGCAAAATTTTCTTTTGTAATTGGAATAGGAGTTATTATTTTTTCAGTCATTCAGCTTTTCCATAGGCTCTTATTCTAGAAATCCCACCATCAGGGAAAATATTAATTCTAATATAATTTATTTTTTTATTCTTCATTATTTTATTATTAAAGTTATGTTTTTTATGTGCATAGAGTTTAATTTTATTAAGAAGATAGACCCATTTTTTTGACCTTTTAACAATATTTTTTTCTGAAATTTTATTGGAAATATAAGCTGCTTGTACTGAACATTTATCTGGATAATTTCCTTTAAAATGATGAGTATCTATTTGAATTGTATTAATTTTTCCTGGTGATGAACATTTTATTATTATCCAGTCAAAATTTTTTCCTCTACTTCTTCTAGTTTCCCATCCATCACCCATATTTTTTCCAACGCCTGGAGCAAGTATATTTTCTGCTCTTCCAAAATGTTCGTTATTACAAGCAATTGGTACTGCTCCATTTACAACAGATGTTAAATTTTGAATTTTATTATTAGTTTTATTATTAGTTTTCATAGAACCATAAACTCTCAACCTTGCAACTCCTCCATCAGGAAAAATATTTAACTTTATATGAGTAAAATAATTTTTATTTTTTACTTTAAAAAAATGATGGCTATTTGCTTTAGTTGTACTTTTTTTGATTATTGTAATCCATTTAGTTTTTTTATCAGGTATTTCTTTTTTACTAATACAAGCTTGTAATGAAATTTGATTAGGATGATTTCCAGAAAAGTAAGATGTATCAACATCTACTTTTTTTATAATACCTGGTTTTCCAAACTTTAAAATTAGATAGTCATATCCTTTTGTTCTCTTTCTTCTAGTTTCCCATCCATCCATCCATTTACCATGTTTGTCAAATACTCCTTCTTTAAATACTGCAGGCCAAGGGTTAATTATTCTTTTAGCAGGTGCAAAAAATTCATCAGTTTTATAAACAATTTTAGAACCCAATCTTGACTGAGCTAAATCAATTAATCCATTTAAGTAAATAATATTATTTTTTTTCATTTTTTGTTTTAGTTTGGATAATTTTTAATCCAGTGTTTTGCAATATCTATCCTCTTACAAATCCATACATCATTAAATTTAAGTACATAATTTAAGAATTTTTTGAGTGACTGTATTCTTCCTGGTCTTCCAATTAATCTACAATGCAATCCAACAGACATCATTTTTGGATTAGTTTTGCCCTCTTCATATAAAGCATCAAAACTATCTTTTAAATAAGTATAAAATTGATCTCCACTATTAAAACCTTGATTTGTGGCAAATCTCATGTCGTTATTATCTAAAGTATAAGGGATAATTAATTGTTTTTTATTTTTTTTGTATTCCCAATAAGGCAAATCATCACTATATGAATCACTATCATATAAAAATCCGCCATCTTCAACTACCAAGTCTCTAGTATTTGGGCTACATCTTCCTGTGTACCAACCTAAAGGCCTCTTACCGAAAATTTTTTTTATAGTTTTAATAGCTAATTTCATATCTTTTTTTTCATTATTTTTTTTTACATTTTGATAGTCAATCCATCTCCAACCATGGCAGGCAACTTCATAATTTGCATTCTTTATTGCCTCACATACTTCTGGATTTCTTTCTAAAGCCATTGCAACTCCAAAAATTGTTATAGGTATTTTTTTTTCTTGAAATAATTTATGCAATCTCCAAAAACCTCTTCTTGAACCATATTCATACATAGATTCCATATTAATATGTCTGTCTTTAAATGCTTGGGCTCCTATAATTTCTGATAAAAAAGTTTCAGAATATTTATCACCATGAAGAATATTATTTTCACCACCTTCTTCATAATTAAGAACTATTTGTAAAGCTAGTTTTGCATTATTCGGCCAAACCACTTTTGGTTCTTTTGAACCATAACCTATCATGTCTCTTGGATATTTTTTTGACATTATTTAATTTTATATTGATTTATCTTTAACACCGTTCAAGAAATTTAAACATTTATTAATTTCTTCTAATTTAATAAATTCATCTATTTTATGTGCTTGCTCTATTGATCCCGGACCACACACAGCAGTGCTTATGCCTATCTCTTGGAATAAACCAGCTTCTGTTCCAAAAGAAACTACTTCTCTTGAATTGTCACCTGTAATACTAGAAACAAACTCACATGCTTCTGATTTTTTATCACGGTCAAATCCAATTATTTCTCCAATAATTTCTTTTGAAATTTTTGAATCTGGGTAAACCTTTTTCATATCTGGTAAAAGTATTTCATTAACATATTTATCTAGTTCTGCGTTTAAATATACCGCATCATCTTTAATTACTGGTCTTGTTTCCCACTTAACATGACACTTGTCAGATATTACGTTATGAGCGATACCTCCAAATATTCCTCCAACAGAAAGAGTAGAGTATGGAGGGTCAAATATAGAATCTTTTGGAACTCTATCTTTTAGTTTTTCTCTAAGTTCAATAAGTTTATTAACATATCTAGCTGCATACTCGACAGCACTTACACCTTTATGAGGTTGAGAACTATGGCCAGCTAAACCTTCAAAATATGTTGTATATTCATATGCACCTTTATGAGCATCAATAATTTTCATATTGGTAGGTTCACCCACTATACATATTCCCTTTTTAAATCCTCTTTTTTTTAGTTCTTCAATTAATAATGGAGCACCTATACATGCTGTTTCTTCATCAAATGTAAATGAAAAATTTATATCTCTATCTAAATTTGATTTTGAAAAAATTGGTGCAAATGCCAATACACATGCAATAAAACCTTTCATGTCACAAGATCCTCTCCCATAAAGTTTGTCATCTTTGATTGTAGCTTTAAATGGATCTGTAGACCAACCTTTAGAAACCGGGACCACATCTGTATGACCTGATAAAATTATTGGAAGCTTTCCGTTAGGTTTTTTTGCTTTTAATGTAGCAAAAAGATTTGCTCTTTTTTTTTTATCATCAAATGTTTTAAATGAAGTAGCTCCTAACTTTTTTAAAATATCATCGCAGTAATCGATTAAAGAATTGTTATCTTCACCAGAAACTGTTTTAAATGATATAAGATCTGATAAAATTTTTATTGAATTATTATAAAGTTCTTTGTTATTATTTTCTGTACTCATAAATATAATCAATTATATATTAAAAAAATGAAAGAACAAATAACCTACGATATATTTAATAAAGTGGATATAAGATTGGGTACGGTTATATCTGTAAAGAAAAACGAAAAAGCTCGAAAACCTTCATTAGTTGTAGAAGTAGACTTTGGAAAAGAAATTGGAATTAAGCAATCCTCTGCACAAATTACACATTATTATAATGAAGAAAATTTGAAAGGAAAACAAGTAATAGCAGTATGCAATTTTCCAGAAAAAAATATAGCTGGTGTAGTTTCTCAAGTTTTAATTCTAGGATCTGTAGATGGAGATGGTAAAGTTACTTTGGTTCATCCTTCACAAAAAGCTGATAACGGTCTTCCAATAGCTTAATTAAATGCATCCTGAAATTTTGTCACTATCATTATTTATGCTTGGAACAAGTTGTTCGCCTGGTCCAAATAACATAGTAGCTTCTTATTCAGGTTTTAATTTTGGAATAGTAAAAACTTTTCCACATATGCTAGGAGTAATATTTGGATTTACTACTGTTGTATGTTTATTAAATTTTGGTTTAATTAATGTTTTTAAACTTTATCCAATAATTCAAGAACTGTTAAAAATTTTTGGATCTATTTTTTTAATTTACTTAGCTTATAAAATAGCATTTTCTAAAAATGTAAAAGAAAAAAATAAAGAAAACCCGGTAAAATTTATAGAAACATTTTTTTTTCAATTTTTAAATCCCAAAGGGGTAATTGTTGCGGTTATCATCGTTTCTACTTATGTGGAAAGTGGTGTTAATTTTATTAATTACTCATTTTGGGTTATTATTGTTTCATTTTCATGTGCATTAATAAGTATAACTTTTTGGACCCTTGTAGGAAAATTTTTTAGAAGATTTGCGACAAATGAGAAATTTATTAAGGTTTTTAATTATGTTATGTCTTCACTTTTAATAGCTTGTATTGCAACATTTTATTTATAATTTATACATAATTTAGCCGAAATAAGTTGTAAAATATAATTTATGAAACCTGGTAAAAAAAACTCTTATAAATCTTTAAAAAATATAAATATAAATGGTAAAGATTATAAATATTATTCTTTAGCTGAAGCTGAAAAAAATGGTTTATCAGGCATTTCAAAATTACCAAAATCATTAAAAGTTTTATTAGAAAATCTACTTAGATATGAAGATGATTTATCAGTTTCCAGAGATCAAATAGAAGCTGTTAAAAAATGGTTAAAAGAAAAAAAATCAAATACAGAAATAGCCTACAGACCTGCAAGAGTTTTATTGCAAGACTATACTGGGATACCCGCTGTTGCAGATCTTGCAGCAATGAGAGAAGCTGTTAAAGAAAAAAATAAAGACCCAAATACTATCAATCCACTTTCTACCGTTGATTTAGTTATAGACCATTCTGTACAGGTTGATCAGTCTGCAAAACCAGATTCATTTGAAAAAAATGTAGATATAGAATTTAAAAGGAACGGTGAAAGATATTCTTTTTTAAAGTGGGGACAGCAAGCTTTCAATAATTTTAGAATTGTCCCACCAGGCACTGGTATCTGTCATCAAGTAAATTTGGAGTATCTATCAAAAGTTGTTTGGTCTGAAAAATATAAAGAAGATGAATATCTATTTCCAGATACATTAGTAGGAACTGATAGCCATACAACAATGGTAAATGGACTATCAGTTCTTGGTTGGGGGGGTTGGTGGAATAGAAGCTGAAGCCGGTATGCTTGGTCAGCCAATTTCAATGCTAATTCCTGAAGTTATAGGTTTTGAGGTAAAAAATAAAATGCCTGAAGGAACTACAGCTACTGATTTAGTTTTAACAGTTGTAAAAATTTTGAGAGACAAAGGTGTTGTTGGAAAGTTCGTAGAATTCTATGGAGATGGATTAAAAAACTTAACACTTGCCGATAGAGCAACTATCGCAAATATGGCTCCAGAATATGGCGCTACCTGTGGTTTTTTTCCAATTGACGATGAAACTTTAAAATATTTAAGATTTTCAGGAAGAAATGAACATATAGTTTCTACTGTAGAAAAATACGCTAAAGAACAGGGATTGTGGGCAAGTGAAAACATTGAATTTACAGATAGAGTTTCACTAGACATGTCTTCAATTGTTCCAACAATATCTGGACCAAAGAGGCCACAAGATAAAGTTTTATTAAGCCAGGCTTCATCAGAGTTTAAAAAAGTTTATGAAAATACTACTGAAAGAAAGGAAAAATATATTTCAAAAGTTAATAATACTAATTTTGAAATTAAAGATGGATCTATATTGATTGCTGCAATAACATCATGCACAAATACATCTAATCCAAATGTTTTAATTGGTGCAGGTTTGTTGGCAAAAAAAGCTGTGGAACTAGGATTAAAAACTAAACCATGGGTTAAGACTTCATTTGCTCCTGGTTCGCAAGTCGTAACAGATTATTTGGAAAAAGCAGGTTTAAATAAATACTTAGATGAATTGGGATTTAATTTAGTTGGTTACGGATGCACAACATGTATTGGGAACTCAGGTCCTTTGCCCGATAATATTGTAGAAGCAATCGAAAAAAAAAATATATATGCAGTATCAGTTTTGTCTGGAAATAGAAACTTTGAAGGCAGAATATCTCCACATATCAAGGCAAATTATTTAGCCTCACCACCGCTTGTTGTTGCATACGCATTAGCAGGGCATATGGAATTAGATTTATATAAAGATTCATTAGGAAAAGATAAAAATGGTAAAGATATATTTTTAAAAGATATTTGGCCTTCAAATAAAGAAATAGAAGATATTTTACAACAAGCGTTAAATGCAGAAATGTTTGTTAAAAGATATTCAAATGTCTCAGACGGGCCAATTCAATGGCAGAAAATTAAAACTGAAAAAAGTAGTATTTATAAATGGGACCAAGGATCAACTTATGTAAAAAAACCACCTTTTTTCAATAACTTACCAGATGAACCAGAAGGATTTAAACAAATTAAAGATGCAAGACCATTATTAATTTTAGGTGACATGGTTACAACGGATCATATATCACCTGCAGGCTCTATTCAGAAAGAAAGCCCAACTGGGGAATATTTTATGGAACATCAAATTTTGCCGAAAGATTTTAATTCCTATGGTTCAAGGAGAGGAAACCACGAAGTTATGATGAGAGGAACTTTTGCAAATATTAGAATTAAAAATGAGATAGCACCGGGAACAGAGGGAGGATTTACAAAATTATTTCCTGAGGAAAAAATTATGCCTGTTTATGATGCTGTTGTAGAATACAAAAAAAGAGGAACTGACTTGGTTGTTATTGGAGGAAAAGAATATGGAACAGGCTCATCTAGAGACTGGGCCGCTAAGGGAACAAAATTACTAGGTATAAAAGCTATTATTGCAGAAAGCTTTGAGAGAATACACAGGTCAAATCTTGTTGGAATGGGCATCTTGCCATTACAATTTGTTGATGGAATGAATAGAATCAATTTAAAACTTGAAGGGTCTGAATTAATCAGCTTACTAAATATAGAGAAAGGTATGGAGCCTTCAGAAAAAGTTGAATTAGAGATCAAATATAAATCAGGGGATATTAAAAAAATAAAAACATTGTGCAGAATTGATACAAAAAATGAGTTAGAATATTATAAAAATGGAGGAATTCTTCAGTATGTGCTGAGAAATTTGATTTAAAATGGATGAGGAAATATCAATAATAGATACAAATACCAGAATAGAAAAAATAAAAAGATTTTTTGTTAATAATAAAAAATTATTAATTTTTATTTTATCATCGATTTTATTAATAATTTTTATATATTTCGCTTATAGTGAAATTAAAGAGAGAAGTATTAAAGATTTAGCAAAAAAATATAACAATATTCTCATAAACTTTAATAAAGATAATAAAGATGAATTTAAAAAACAATTAAAAGATATAATTAAAGAAAAAAATTCAACATATTCTCCATTAGCATTATATTTTATTATAGATAATGACATTGATTCAACTAATGAAGAAATAAATAATTATTTTGATATCATTATAGAAAATGTTAGCCTTGAAAAAGAAATTAAAAATTTAGTCATATATAAAAAAGGTTTATTCAATTCTGGTTTTGAAACGGAAAATAATTTAATTGAAATTTTAAAACCTATAACTAGCTCAGACTCGATATGGAAATCACATGCATTATACTTAATAGCTGAGTATTTCTTTGAAAAAAATCAAAAACAAAAAGCAAAAGAATTTTATAATCAAATATTAAGTAATGAAAAAAGTAATGAAAATATAATTAAAGAAACGCAGAAAAGACTGAGTAGAGATTACAGTGAATAAAATTTATTATTTAATTTTATCTTTTTTATTAATTTCAGGGTGCTCTTTAGATACAAAAACAGGTTTATGGACAGATTCTAAAAAATTAAAACCGGAAAATAAAGCAATTGAAAAAGAACTTTTTGAAAAAGAAAAGATTTTTGAAAAAGAATTTAATACTAATTTAAAGATTAAATTAAATAAAAATTTCAAAAAAAATAGTTTTATAAATAATTTACTTAATAACAACGGTATTGTTGATTTTAATGGGAAACTTGAGAAAGTTTCAAAATATAAATTTTCTAAAATAAAACAATTTGATTATTTTCAACCAGAATTACTAATTACAAAGAATAACTCATTAATATTTTTTAATAAAAAAGGAACAATCCTGAATTTTGCAGATAACAAAAAACTTATTTGGAAAACAAATATTTATTCAAAGATTGAGAGAAAGGACAATCCTATATTGTATTTTGCCTCTAATGAAAAAATTTTAATTGTAGCAGACTCTATTGCCAATTATTATGCAATTAATTTATCAAATGGTAATTTAATCTGGAAAAAAAATAATATTGCTCCATTTAATTCTCAAATTAAAATATTTAAAGATAGATTTTTCGTTATTGATTTTGAAAATATTCTTAGATGTTATTCATTAAAGGATGGAAATGAAATTTGGAATTTTCAAACAGAAAAATCTTTCATCAAATCTCAACAAAAACTTTCTTTGATAGTGAATAAGAATAAAGTTGTGTTTATAAATACTTTAGGAGATTTAAGCTCAGTAGATATCGAAACTGGAAATTTAGTTTGGCAGGTACCCACTCAAAGCAGTACAATATATGAAAATTATTTTACAATCAAAAATTCTGATTTAATATCTGCAGCAAATTCTATTTATTTTTCTAATAACAAAAATGAATTTTTTGCCATTGATGAAACAAATGGTGTAATTAGATGGAAACAAAGCCTTAATTCTAACCTTAGACCTACTTATGTCGATGGAATATTATTTACAGTAACATTAGAAGGATATTTAGTTGCTATTGATTCAAGAAATGGAAATATTGTAAGAGTCACAAATATATTTGGTAAAATTAAAAATGTTAAAAAAAAAAATATAAAGCCTGAAGGTTTTATTGTAACTAATAATAAAATTTATATAAGTTTAAACAATGGAAGATTGGTTGAAGTTGATGTTATTAATGGTAAACCTAATAAAATTGTAAAAATTGATAATGAAAAAATATCTAGACCTTACGTTTTAAATAAAAATATGTATATTTTGAAAGACAAGGCAATTTTAAAATTAAATTAATATGTTTCTTAAATTTCTTGATAAGTTAGGTAGAAAAAAAACTGTATTAGATAGAGGGCCATCCCATCCTAGATTTGATTTGGCAAAACCTTGGCTTAATAGATATTATGTTTTATTCCGACATAGACCTAAGTGGTTTCCATTTAATATTATAATTCATGAAATGTTAGATGATGATCATGGTGATGGAGTTCATAATCATTTATGTCCATATATAACTATAATAATTAAAGATGGATATTGGGAAACAACTAAAACAGGAAAACATTGGAGACCTCCAGGATATATTGGATTTAGGTCTGCAAATAATTTTCATAGAGTTGATTTAAAACCTGGAACTAAACCTATGACTATATTTTTTCCTGGTCCTTTTGGATTTAGAAATGGCCCAAGATCAGAATATGGTATTGATTTTAAAACTAAAATTAAATGAAAGGGTTATAAGCCCACTGAAGTATAGCTTGTCTTTGTCTTCTTCTGCATCCTAAATCACCTTTTTCACAATTTTTTTTTATAGCCTTCACGTGTCTTGTAAAATTTTTCCATCTTTTAATTTGAATTTCATCAATTTTTGGAAGTCTCCTTCCATTTGAATATCTACAATACCATTGAAACCATCCCAAAGGATCTTCTTTGAATATCCATCCTTTATCTTGCCATTCTTTTCTAGATAATCCTGCTTTAACCCTAAACCTGTTTAATTTCACATCAAACCTGTCACTTAATTTGGCTTTTTTAAACCAGGATTTTGGAAACTCTTTAATTTTATCACCAAAATAGGCTCCTCCAAATACACCTAGTTCTAACATTTCTTTAGGAGTTAATTCTGGTTTAAAAATTTCATAAAAATCAATACTATTTTTTGTCATTTTAAATTTGATTTAATCCCTCAGATAGAAGCTTATTATAAAGATTTTCATCAGCATTTCCTTCACAACCTATTAATAAAATATTTGAATTCATATTTATTTCTAATTTTTCTTTTACATCACTGTTATTGCAGCTTGCTATTAAACTTATAATTCCTGGAGCAGAACATTCACCTCCAACAATTTTTTTATCTGCAAACTTACTATTTGCAAGCATAGCAATAGTTTTAGCAATTTGATCGTCACCAATACTTATACAAAGGTCTACAGAATTTTTAAGAATTTTCCAAGGGACCAGTGATACTTCACCACAAGACATTCCTCCCATTATACTTTCTTTTTTAATATTTATTTTTTTAATAAATCCATTTTCAATACTTTGCAAAACACAATCAGCACTTTCAGGTTCAACTATAATAATTTTTGGAATTCTTTTAAAATAATTAGCAATTCCAGCTACAGAACCAGCTGCCATGCCGCCAACTCCTGCTTGAAGAAATACGTGAGTTATATATTGATCTGTTTGTGTTGTAATCTCTTTTATCATTACAGAATATCCTGCCATGGTAAGTTTTGGTACTAATTCATAATCCTCCCATGCAACATCCTGAACAATTTGCCATCTATTTTTTCTTGATTGATCTAAACATTCATTTAAAGAAGCTTCATAGTTTCCATTTACTCTTATTACATCCGCTCCTAATTTTTTCATTTCATTTGCTCTGTACTCACTCACAAACTCACTTATAAATATTTTACATTTTAAACCCAATCTTTGTGATCCCCATGCAACTGATCTACCATGGTTACCTGCTGTTGCTGTTGAGATAGTAATATTTTTTTTTCCATTTGAAACTTTTTCAACTGCATATGCTCCACCTAGTGCTTTAAAAGACTTAAGTCCAAATCTTTTTGACTCATCTTTATAAAATATATTATTTAAATTAAGTTCTTTTGATAATTTATTTAATGAAATTAGTGGGGTAGCTTCATAAGATGGCCATTTTGAAATTTTACTGTATGCTTCATCAATAAAATTTTTTGATAAAATTTTTAATACTTCATCTCTATTAAAATTATAATTTTTATTTTCTAAATATTTAGAGATCTTCCAAACATTATCTTTATTGATTGTTTTCATTTATTTTAACAATCAAGGGTATTATTTTTTTCCCACTCAGTAACTGGGTTTTTTTTATCAAAAGAATCGTTTTGATCGAAATCCTCTATCTCTTTTCTTTTTAATTTTAAATAACTATTAATTACATCATCTCCAAAGGCTTCTCTTAAATTTTTACTTTCTTCTAATTCATCTAGAGACTCCTCAATATCGTTTGGCAATTTTTCTAAATTTGGGTAATTTTTATAATCTTCATACATATTACATGTTAATGGTTCACCTGGATCAGTTTTATTATTTAATCCAAATAAACCTGCAGCAATGACACCTGCTTGCAAAAGATATGGATTAGCTGATCCATCCATTAATCTAAGTTCAAATCTTCCTGCATCAGGAATTCTGATCATGTGAGTTCTATTATTCCCAGTATAAGATATACTGCTAGGTGACCAAGATGCACCTGATTTAGTTGCTGGAGCATTAATTCTTCTGTAGCTATTAATCGTAGGATTGAAGAAAGATGATAACGGTCTTGCATTCTTTAATATACCACCAACAAAATGGTAGGCATTTCTACTTAAACCGTATCTATCACCTTTATCAAAAAATTTATTTTTATTTCCATTCCATAAAGAAATATGTGCGTGACAACCATTTCCAGTTAAATTTTCAAAAGGTTTTGGCATAAATGTAGCCCTTAGTCCGTGCTTTTCAGCTAAACTTTTAACCATAAATTTAAAAAAAACATGTCTATCTGCTGTAATCAGGCAATCATCATAATCCCAATTCATTTCGAATTGTCCATTCGCATCTTCATGATCATTTTGGTATGGTTTCCAACCTAATTCGATCATACTGTCACAAATTTCTTTAATTAATTCATATCTTCTCATTAAAGCAGACTGGTCATAACAAGGTTTAGATTGGATATCTCTACTATCAGCAATATTTGAACCATCTTGGGAAATAAGAAAATATTCACATTCAACACCTGATTTCATTTTTAAATTCAATTTATCTAATTTTTTTATTTGATCTTTTAACATTACCCTTGGAGAAGCTTTCACTTGCTTTCCATCCATCCATAGGTCTGATGCCAACCAACCCACTTCTTTATTCCATGGTAATTGAACTAAACTATCAGCATCAGGTATAGCAAACATATCAGTATCTGCTGGTGTCATATCTAACCATGTTGCAAAACCTGCAAAACCTGCGCCATTTTTTTGCATTTCTCCAATTGCTTCTGCCGGAACTAGCTTAGACCTTAAAACTCCAAATAAATCTACAAAACTTATTAAGAAATATTTTATTTTTTTTTGCTTTGCTAATTTAGATAGATCTTTTGCCATAAATAATTTTAACTAAATAAATTTATAATTTTATCTTTGTAGTATATTAGACTAACTACTACAAATAATATTATAGCCAGGATAACACCATACTTTGATTTTGGCCAAGCAATCCTTGACATTTTTTCTGGCGTTTTATTAATATTTTCTGAATTTTTTTCGTCCATGATAATTAAGGGCGCATAATTAAATGCGCCCTTTATTTTAATTTTAATTACCCGTCGGTAACATTATTCTTCCAGTCATTTGAACCAGGTCTTCTTCTAGCAATTTCATCCGATTTGCTTTTCTCTTGCATATTCGATATGAAATGCCAACCTATCCAAAGAACAACTAGAATAAGAACTAATATTCCTTCAGTTCCTACACCCGGATATACCGGTCCTTGCACTTCAGCAGCGCTTAGGTGATCTATCCAATTTGTAACTGTTGCCATATGTTTCCTCCTTTACCTTGAGGATGACGCAACAGCTTTTTCATCGCTCTTTGCATCTTCCATTATTGTATAGTCTAGACCAGCCAACTCCACTTCCCTTGGAATTCTAAGTTTACCCATTCCTTGAAGTATTTTAGCTAGTATCCATCCTGGTAAGAAACCAAGCACACCGAACATAATTATTGCACCAATAAACATTCCCAAAGGATTTATCGGAGCATAGTCTGTTCCTACCCACATAGCCCCAACACTATAACCTGATGAAGGATATCCGTTTAGAACAAAACCACAAATTACAAGTCCAGCGAAACCGGCATAACCATGTACTGCAACAGCACCAACTGCATCATCAATTTTGAACTTACGTTCAACCCAGTAATGCAATTTGTATGCTACCCACACCCCAATCATTGCAATTATAAATGATTGAATTGGATGATATAAATCATTTCCTGCAGAAGCACATATTATTCCAGCTAGTCCACTTGAGTATGTCCAGAAAGGATCTCCTTTTGATATAAGATATCCGGCCATTAAACCGCCAGATAATGACATCAAGAAGTTCATTGTGATCGCGCCTAACGTTGTTGGTGTTACGTAAATGTTAGTTGCTGTCCAAAATGTTACTCCTTCCATTCCATATTCAGGTCCTAGGTCATAAATTGGTATATTGCACGCCGCATAAAAACCCCAGAAACCAGTATAAATCAAGAATAAACCAATAGTTACTAACCATGGATTTCTTGGTCCTATATTTCTTGGTTCTCCACTAGATGAGAATTTTCCTATTCTTGGTCCTAATACAGCTAGTACCCCAAGAGCAAATCCTCCAGCTACTGCGTGAATAACACCTGATGCATAAGCATCATGGTATCCCAATATTTTTAACATCCAACCATCGAAATGCCATCCCCAAGCAGCATCAATAGTCCAGAAAACTGAACCAATTGCTATTGCTAAAATACCGAATGCAAATGTTGTAATTCTTTCAATTACAGCACCTGATACGATTGAAGCAGCAGTCCATGAGAATAATAAGAACGCAGCCCAAAACACTCCGCTAATACGGTCGTTCAAGTTTGTTCCCATTAAATCACTAGTTGGCACATACCAAGCCGCACTAAATGCAGAATCATCTGTAATCAATGCCGCACTTTCATTCATTATAGAAGGTGCTAAACCTGGTCCAGTTGGAAACGCCCAATAAATCCACCAACCAAATAAAAACCAAGTAACTGTTACCAATGGTATCAGCATCGTGTTTTTCATTAATGTGTGTTGATGGTGTTTATATCTAGAGGCTCCAACCTCATACATACAGAAACCTACGTGGATAAGGAACATTAATACCACCGTTATCCAGTAATAGAACTCTGTAAATATGGTAGTCAATGCAGTAAGTTGATCTGTCATTGCCTTCCTCCTTTACTTTGTTATTTTAAACTAACTGGATAAGAGTCTAGATATTAGAATAATTATAACAACAACAAAAAGATCAAAGATTACATATTAAATTTGATGTAACTACAACCTATGGTAGATGAAATTTTTATATTCTAAAATTTTCTGTAAGCTTTTTTTAAGTCAACTAAAGGGTGATTAGGAGACATTTGGAATTTTACAAGAAGTTCTCTTGCTATCATATCTCTATCCTGCTGATTGTTAGGAAGTTTAATTTTTTTTGGAATTGTAACCCATCCATTTGCATTTCTATCAAAAACAGCTGGTCTATCTTCTTCGTATCCCATATGAACGTCTTCAAGCCAATTAAGATCATCCCATCCCATTGCTTCAATATATTTTTTTAAAAATGGAGTAAGTCTATTATAATCTGGAAGTAAATTTACATCATACCTATAACCAATAGTCTGACCAATCATTTTTTCTCTAGCAGACTCCTTTTTTTTCCCAAGTTGACCCTTGACTTCTTTATTTTTATTTTTTTTCTTTTTCTTTTTAACCATTTTAAACCTTATATCTTATGAAAGTCATCTACTCCTACTGTATGATTAGTTCCTGATAAAGGAACTTTTGCTAAAGCTGAGGCCTCCATAGTTAATGCTGCCAAATCTTCGGGCTCTAATGAATGAATATTAGTTTTACCGCACGCCCTCGCCAATAATTGAGCTTCTAAAGTCATTGTATGTAAATAATTATAAACTCTTAAAGCTGCATCATCTGGATTTAATCTTTTTCTCAATTTTGGATCTTGTGTTGCAACACCTACTGGACAACGGCCTGTATGACAATGATAACAATGACCAGCAGGAACTCCCATTTCTTTTTCAAAATTAGACTCTGGTATTTCTTTATTACAATTAAGAGCAATCATTGCTCCAGTACCAATCGCAATAGCATCGGCACCTAAAGCTAAAGCTTTTGCCATATCAGCACCATCTCTTACTCCACCCGCATATATAAGTGTTACTTTTCCAGTTTTACCAACGTCATCAATTGCTCTTCGAGCTTCTCTAATAGCGGCAATTCCTGGAATACCAGTATTTGCCGCTGCAATATGAGGACCTGCTCCAGTTGATCCTTCCATTCCATCTAGATAGATTGAATCTGGGTCACATTTGGCAGCCATACGTACGTCATCATAAACCTTAGCAGCTCCAAGTTTTAATTGGATGGGCACTTTATTTTTAGTTAATTCTCTAAGCTCTTGAACTTTTAATGCTAAATCATCTGGTCCAAGCCAATCAGGGTGTCTAGCCGGAGATCTTTGATCAATCCCTGCAGGCAATGATCTCATTTCAGCAACTTGGTCAGTAACTTTTTGACCCATTAAATGTCCACCCATACCTACCTTTTGACCTTGTCCTATAAACACTTCTATTCCATCTGCTAATTGTGCATGATGTGGATTAAAACCATATCTAGATTGTATACATTGATAGTACCATTTTTCAGAATATCTTCTTTCATCAGGTATCATTCCTCCCTCACCTGAACACGTAGCGCTTCCAGCCATAGTTGCTCCTCTGGCTAAAGCAGTTTTTGCTTCGTATGAAAGTGCACCGAAACTCATACCTGTTATATAAACCGGAATATCTAATTCGATAGGATTTTCACATCTTGGTCCGATAACAGTTTTTGTTTCACATTTTTCTCTGTAACCTTCAATTACAAATCTTGTTAAAGTACCTGGCAAAAAAACTAGATCATCAAATGTAGGAATTTTCTTCATCAATGCCATACCACGCATTCTATATCTTCCTAATTGAGCTTTTATGTGAATATCATCTATTACTTCAGGAGTAAAAATAGAATTATAACCTAATAGACTTTTATTTCTTTTTGCAAATTCACTTTTTCCATTTGAATGACCGTTAGCTTTACCGTTTTTCTTTTTTGCCATTATATTGCTCCTTTTTTCTCAGTTGGTTCCAATGCATCGTAGTTCCAAAGTTTTTTACCAGCAACTACTTTAGTCATCTTAGAAACATCAAAATTATCGCCAATTTCCCCCACCTTAAGTTTTCTGTTTAACCAATCTATGTCATTTTTTGTCATAGGAGATTCTACCGCATCACTTCCGAAAGAACCGATTTTTCCACCTACATAAATTGTACCATCATACATAGAGTCACCAAGATTAATACCTACATCACCTAATATTACAATTCTTCCTCTTTGCATCATGAATCCAGTGAATGCACCAGCATCTCCACCAACAATTATTGTACCACCTTTTTGGTCAATACCGGTTCTTGCACCAACACTTCCTTTACAAATTAAATCACCACCTCTTATCGCTGCGCCAAAACATGAACCTGCGTTTTTTTCTATAACAACTTTTCCAGCCATCATATTCTCTGCGCATGACCATCCTACACGCCCGTTAACTCTTACCATTGGTCCATCAATTGAACCAACTCCAAAATAACCTAAACTTCCTTCAAAAATTAGATTAAGTTTATTTAATATACCAACACCTAAACTATGTTTTCCTTGTGGGTTTTTAATTACTATTGTTCCATAACCCTCACTCATTAATTCATCAATTTTCTTATTTGCTTGTTTACAGTCTAAGTCTTTAACATCTAATTCAGTTCTTTTATTAAAATCTACATCGTAAGTACCCCAATAAAAAAAGTTCTCAGCTTCGTCAGGGTTAAAAAACTTCTGTTGAGTTTTACCGGTTAAGGTCTCAGTATGCATACCCATTGACTGGGCTTTTGTTTTTTTATCAGTTGTTTTTAAGTTTGCCATACTTTTACTTCTCCATCGAAAGGGTCATAAGTGTCTATTTCTTGTGGAAGAATGGATCTTATTGCTATTTCCTCTGATCCCATTGCTACCAAATCATCTGACTCATATAAAACTAGTGGTTTTGCAGCCATAGTATCTTTTGCCATACCTAATGAATCTTTTGTTGCAACAAAATATGTAAATACACCATCAAGTCCTGTAAGCGACTCTCTCATTCCTTCTTCAAGTGTTGCACCGTTTCTCATTTTTTCCGCAAGAAAAACTGCAATTAATTCAGAGTCACACTCTGACATAAAACGCATTCCTTTATTTTCAAGTACTCTTCTATTATTCCAATAGTTTGTTAGTTGACCGTTATGTACTACTGATACATCTGCAAAAGGATATCCCCAAAAAGGGTGTGCTGATTTTATATCTACACCAGATTCAGTAGCCATTCTTGCATGTCCTATACCGTGTGTGCCTTGAACCTTGTTTAATCCATATCGTTCAGATACTACATTCGCGTCACCTAAATCTTTTATAAGTTCAAGAGATTTACCGATTGATAGTATTTCAACATTTTCAATACTTTCTACTGCCTTAGAAAATTCCATTAAATCTTTATCATATTTAATTTCATATCTATAAGAGTAAGGAGTTAGTTTTTCTTCTTTAACTATAGGAGCTCCTAATTCCGAAAGTTTTTTATCAACAATTTTTTTTCTTTCATTATATACACTTTCATCTTCATTTACTGATGTACTACCTTCTCCAACATTTTCACCCACTTTAAATCTGAGAATAAAGTTTTGACCATCGTTGTTAGCATATAGAGCATAACCAGTAGAATCTGGCCCTCTATGCTTTAAAGCTTGAAGCATACTTTGCAATTCTTCTCCGACGTTGGAAGATTTACCTCTATGAATAAGTCCAGCAATTCCGCACATAATTTTTCCTTTTATACTTACTTGTTTATGGAAGACAATCTAAATAGGTATCAAGATCCCATTGAGTTGTCGCACCTAAGAACTTTTCCCATTCATCGTTTTTATACCAATGGAATACCTTATACATTTCATCTGGCATTGCTGATTTAATTACTTCGTCTTCAGCTAGTCTATCCAAAGCTTCTCCTAAACTTAATGGAAGTTTTTTGACATCTTTACCAGCTTTTTTAGCTTCATACATACTTCTAGACTCAGGCTTAGATGGTTTTAGATTTTTTGATATTCCATGATCGCAAGCTTTTAATAGAGCTGCACCTAATAGATATGGATTGTGCATCGAGTCAACTGATCTATATTCAAATCTTCCCGGAGCTGATACTCTTAATCCACAAGTTCTATTTTGATATCCCCAGTCAGCATAAACTGGAGCCCAGAAACCTTGATCCCAAAGTCTTCTGTAGGAATTAACTGTTGAAGATCCTAATGCAGTTAAAGCAGGCAAATGTTCCATTATACCTGCAATTGATTGTAAACCAATTTTACCTGGTAGTTGCATATCTTTTGTGTCAGGCATAAAAGTATTTGTACCTCCTTGAACATAACCAAAAACTTCTTCTACTCCTGGTAATCTTTTATTGCCTAATTTGTTTGTTACAACTTTTCCACCTTTCCATAATGACATGTTTGTATGACATCCGCTTGCAGATACACCCATAAATGGTTTTGTCATAAAGCAGGCTATTAAATTATGTTCTCTTGCTACTTGGGCACAAATTTGTCTATAAGTAGAAAGTCTATCAGCGTTTCTTAAAACATTATCATATGTCCAGTTTAATTCTAGTTGTCCTGGAGCATCTTCATGGTCACCTTGGATCATATCTAATCCCATAGCGGAAGCGTATTCAATTACTTTCATAAATACAGGTCTCAATGATTCAAATTGATCAATATGATAACAGTATGGTTTAGAAAAACCTGATCCAGTAGGGGTTCCATCAGGATTTTTTGTCAACCACATCATTTCAGGTTCTGTTCCAACTCTTAATTCTAGACCATGTTTTTTCTGAAATTCATCCATAAATATTCTTAGATTTCCTCGACAATCAGATGTTAAATGTCCACCTGGATTTTGTCTCTCTTCTCTATTTCTAAAACATGTAACAAAAACTCTTCCAATTCTTTTGTCCCAAGGTAATTGACAGAAAGTTTCAGGGTCAGGTATACCAACAAGTTCCATAGCTTCGGGACCGTACCCGATATAATTTTTGTGTCTGTCTACAAATAAGTTGGCAGTAGATCCATAAACCAATTGAAATCCTTTTTCTGCAGTTCTTTCCCAATGATCCGCTGGAATTCCTTTACCAACAACACGTCCTGTTACAGATATAAATTGGTAATAAATGTATGTAATTCCTAATTCGTTAATTTTTTCTCTAACTCTTTTTACTAATTTCGCTCTTCCTGGTTGATTTACATGTTTCTCTAGATCTGTCATTTTCCCCCTTAAATTATAAGTTTAAAAAGGTAACTGAAAACAAATTATCTGTCTAGATAGATAAATTAACTCCAAGGGAAAGGACTGTTCGAAGTAGGGTGCAATTCACCTTTCTCGTATCGGTTGAATCTAAATGGTTTTAATAATTCACTTTCGTTTCCTAAGATTTCTTCCGCCACAAGTTTACCAACTCCCATCATTTTGTAACCGTGATTGGAGTCTGCAATTACATAGACATTTTCGCAAAACTTATCAAAAACTGGAAAACTATCAGGTGTAAAACAACCTAAGCCACCAGAAGGACCTTGTTTATATTGTTTTGATTTCCCTTCAAATCTTTTTTGACAATGTGCCAAAGCCGATGACCACATGTGTGCAAAATCATCAGTAGTTTGATAATCTTTTGATTGTAAACCGTAAGGATCTACTTTCACATCTTCTACTTTGTTATCTACTTTGAATGGAGCGGCTCCACCTTGAATACCTAAATTTTCACAAATGTCGGGCTTATAATATATTCCCCACATCTTATCTGTGATTAAAGATTTGTCTCTATCTGAATATAAAGGCTGATCACTATCTACATGAATTAATGGTGGCATTTTACCGTCGTCTGTTTTTAAGAATCCATCACCCACATTCATTACACCTTCTTGTAAAAACCAATATTTCCACATATTTTGATTTTTTTTAATTTCTCCATCATATTTTACAGATATTTTTTGTGGCAATTCTAGCATTTCCCAAATTTTGTAAATCCATGGACCCACAGCAACTACAACCTGTTCACATTCAATTGTACCTAGGTTAGTTTCAACACCAGTAACTGCTTTACTATTACTTCCTCTTTTAAATCCAGTTACCTCAACTCCAGTAATAACATTTGCACCTTCTTTTTTTGCTTTATTCCCACATGCATTTATTGCAATCTTATTTGGAGAATAACCACCTTGTTTTTCGTGTAGTATACTTGTAATTCCTTTTGCTTGCCAATCGCTGAACATATTTTTCATGTAATTAAAACATTTTTCTTCACCTTCAATAAATTCTGAATCGTATCCTATTTTTTGCTGCTGTTCATAAACAGATGCCATGTCTTTTCTCATAGACTCTGTATTGATTTGCATAAAACCAACTGAATGATAATTAAACTCTTCTGAATCTTTTTCCCAAACATCAACGCTATGCGCCATTAACTCTCTCATCGCTGGTTGAAAATAATTATTTCTTACAACACCGCACGCAATTCCACTAGCACCAGCAGCAATTCCAGTTTTGTCTAAAACTACAATATCGTTTTCTTTAACTGAATGACCTTTTTCTCTTAATTTTTCGCCAATGTTCCAAGCAGTGCTTAATCCGTGTATACCTGCACCAATAATTACAAATTTTGCTTTTTTTGGAAGTTCCATGTCAGGACTTTATTTTTAGTGCGACAGAAATATATAATTTTTTTTATATATAAAAAATATAAGTAAATGTACAACCTATGATTTAGAAGCTTAGATTTCTCAAAGTGGACAAATAATCGTTAAATTCGTTGATAAAAGACTTACTTGGTTTGATAAACTTTTTTCTTTGGTCGTTAGAAGTCTTTTCTAAATAAAAAAATCCTTTTTCACACGCTTCATTTATTATTAAAGCAGATTTTGGTCTAGAAGTTTTAAATAATTTAGTCTTTAATTCTTCAACCGACAAATTTTCCTTTAATTTATAAGCTGACATAACTAACAACATCATATGGTAATGTGATGGAGATTTTCTAAAAAAATAATTACTTGAAGTATGCGATAGCTTCATTTGATCTTCCCAAAATTCAAGAAGATCCTTAGTTGCTTTATTCATTTTTTAAGATTTAACCCTAAGTTTTTTTGGATCATAGTGAGGAAAAGAAACAATTTTTGCTGGAATTCTTTTTTGATGACCATCAATTTTTCCAACCTCAACTTCGGTTTCTAATTCTGAATGTCCCACATCTATTCTACACAAAGCAATATTTTTATTTAAAGTAGGAGATATACATCCACTTGTTATAACACCAACTTGAGATCTTCCAATATGAACACAGTCACCATGGTTTGCTTTTTCTTTTCCTAATAATTCAAGACCAACTAATTTTTTTTGAGGATTTTCTTTTCTTTTTATTAAATTTTCTTTACCTATAAAATTTTCTTTTTTTGTTTTTAATGGAACAGTAAATCCAACACCTGCCTCAAAAGGATCAATTTGTCCGTCAAATTCATTTCCAAATAAAATTAAACCCGCTTCAATTCTTAATAAATCTAGTGCCCCAAATCCTGCAGGTATTAATCCCTCGTCTTTTCCTGCTTCCATAACTTTGTCCCAAACTTTAGGAGCATCTGATGGATGACACCAAATTTCATAACCAAGTTCTCCAGTATAACCAGTTCTAGAAACAATAAGTGGGATACCATTTAAATCTTCAACTCTACAGATAGTAAATCTAAACCACTGTAATTCAGATATCGAAGGTTGCGTTGGAGGAGTAAAAATAAATTTTTCAAGAATTTTTCTACTATTTGGACCTTGTAATGAAATATTATTTATTTGATCAGTGGAGTTTTTAATTAAAACTTTAAAATTCTTCTTTTTTGCTTGTTCTTTTAACCATTCACCTGCGTATTCGTCACCACATATCCATCTAAAACCATGATCACTCAATTTTAATAATGTACCATCGTCAAACATGAATCCATTCTCATAACACATTGAAGAATAAACAACCTGTCCTACTGAAAGTTTTTTAATATTTCTTGTTAGCGTGTAATTCATTAGTTCTTCTGCATCAGGACCTAATATTTCAAATTTCCTCAATGAAGATAAATCAATAACTACTGCTTTTTCACGACAAGCTGTATATTCATTTACTACTCCGTGTTTCGTATAATCGTTAGGCAACCAAAAGCCTCTTGCATCTATAAAATTCCTTGTAAGTTTTGAAGTTCTTTCATGGAATCCAGTGTTTCTAGTTAATTTTGTTTCTGAATCTGTTTTCATTCTAAATGCAAAAGATTTTGTAAATTCTTTTTTTTTATCATAAGTTCTAACAAAAATATCAGTAGGGTTCCATGAATTACAAGCATCAATATCACTTGGACACGCTGTAGTACCACAAGTTAAGTCCTTAAGAGCTTTAAATATAACATAATCTCCAGGTCTTGAAAATGATTCATCTGATAATACAGAGTTTAAACCACCTGCTGAAGTATTGAAAAAAAGGTTAATTGCATGCCAGCCTTTCTTTTTTTCAACTCCAAACTTTTCCATTGAATTATTTAAATTATCAGAGCAATTCGCATGACCGAAATATCCCGCATCTTCATAATATTTTGATGTACAAGCTAGGTTAAAAGTATCATGTTTTCCAACTGTATCTCTAATAACTTCGATTAAAGGTTCATGGTCTGTATCATAAAATTTTGAAAATAAACCTGGTCCAGGAAAAGTGCTTGCCATAAAAGTTCTTGTTGTTTGCCAATCAAGACCTTTTTCAATTTTTTTATCTAGCTTTGCAGTGTCAAATGCTACAAAATCTGAACATTGTCTTCCAGTTGGTGAAATTACTTGAATATAATCTCCTTCTTTTACTTGAAATGAAATTGCAGTTGTACGATCAATATTTGTTTCGTTTAATGGATCAAACATAGGATCAGGTATTACAGAGTGTTCTTTATCTTTTGTAATTTTTGCTCTTTTAACAAAAATAGTTAAGTCAGTTGGTGGATTTTGTTCATGAACTAACATTTCTGGTCCAGGAGCAGCAAAAATACAATAACATTTATCTTTTGATTTAATTTTTATTTTTTCTCCCCATTTAGTATCTTTTTCAAAAAGAATTGAAGCTTTTGACTTTGAAATATCTAAGTTTCTTTTTTTTAACTGTCGAAGAGCTACTAAAGAGCTTTCATTTTTTTTTAAAAGTATTTTTTTAATTTCTGATGTATCTTTTTTTTCTTTTAAATTTAAAATTGAAAGTTCCGATTTTCCTTCTTTATTAAAAACTGAAATTTCACATAGTTGGTTTCCCTCATTGTTTACAATTTCAATTTCATCATCTGGAAAAACTTGAATACCTGTAAGTCCACCTCCATTAACTGTGTATCTTTCAACTCCAGGTGGCAAAACATTTAATCCAGGTTCTTTAATATTTGCACTAGTATTTAACATTTTTAAAACCCTTCAAAATGAGCATAATATATCTATCTCTTATTGACTATACATTTAATTCATCAGATACTAATTCAACTTAATATTAAGGAAAGGGGAAATAAATGAGAAAAATAATATCTCTTTTATCTGCTTTAGTTATTTCATTAGTTTCATTTAGTGGAATAGCAAATTCTGCAGATAGTAAGAAACCTATTGTTATCCCGACACACAATTGGTCAAGTCAAATTGTAATGGCTTACGTAATTGGTGGAATTATGGAAGACATGGGTAATAATGTTAAATATGTAAACGCTGACTCACAGGCAGTTTATGAATCAATTCGAATTGGTGATGTGACTATATCACATGAAGTTTGGGAATCTGCTTTTGGTAAATCATTTACAACAGCTTTAGACAAAGGTGGTTTACTTGACTGGGGAGACCATGAGGCGAGAACTCTTGAAGATATGGGATATCCTAACTGGGTTGCTGAAAAAGGTTTATGCCCAGGTCTACCAGATTGGACTGCTTTAAAAAATCCAGACTGTGCAAAAAACTTTACAACACCTGATTCACCAGATGGAAAAGGAAGAATGTTGGAAGGTCCACAAACTTGGCACGGTGATTTAATTCCACAAAGAGTTGATGCATTAGGTCTAGGAGATCTTTGGTGGGTTAAATTTGCTGGAAGTGCAGATGCACTTTGGGCAGAGTTAGCAGCAGCTAAAAAAGAAGGAAGAGGAACTATCATCTTTAACTGGACACCAAACTTTACAGATGGTGCTGGTTTTACATTTATAGATTTTCCTCCATACACAGCTGGTTGTAGACCAGAAGATGGTGGAGATGGTAAATGTGGTTCGCCAGATGGTTATTTGAAAAAGGCTGTTAACGCAGACTTTCCAAAAACTCATCCAAAAGCAGCTGCAATGTTCAAAAAGCTTTCATTCTCTACAAGTCAAATTGGTGCAATGGCAGCTTTAGTTGACATTGATAAAATGACTCACGAAGATGCAGCTAAAAAATGGCTGAAGGATAATAAGAAAGTGTGGAAAGAATTTACACACGATCATTAAGGTCATAACAATTAAATTAATTAAATCTCCCCCAACAATGTTGGGGGGGATTTTTTTTTAACTTCAGAATAATGATTACTAAAAATTTAAAATTAATATTAATAAAAATTTTTTTCTATATATTTTTTAGCTTATTATTTTTTAATTTAACATCAGCAAAAGATGTAAATATTCAAGAAGATATTAATCTTAGTTTTCTATGCAATTTAGAAAAAAAAATAATTAAAAATTCTGAATATAATTATAAAACTTTTTTAGCCAAAGATTTAGATGATAAGGATTTAGATAAATTTGATATTAAGGCAACAAAACCAGAAACACTTTTGATCAATGGTTTGTCTTTATTTCTTTCAAATTCATCAAAACTGAATGTTAAAATAGTAAACAAGGATGTAGTTTTATTTAAGGCAATTGATCAAAAAAATAATTACTCAGAATCAGGGATTATAAACAGAAAATCGGGAGAACTAGTTCATGAAATTACAAGAAATATTAAAAGTGAAAACTCAGAAAAAGATATTTCCATCTATTCGTGTAGAAAAAGAAAGCCAAATGTCTGATTTTTTTTTAATTAAATTTGTGTAAAGTGTTTTTATGAAAAAATTTATTATTAGTATATTTTTTAGTTTTTTAATTACATCTGAAACCTTAGCTAGAAGCACAGGATGTAAAGAAGGAAATTGTGAAAATGGTTACGGCAAATGGGTTTACACAGATAAAACAACTTATGAAGGTGAATGGGTAAATACAAAAAAACATGGTCAAGGAACAGAAACTTGGCCTAATGGATATATTTATAAAGGTGAATTTAAAAATAGTGAGTGGAGTGGGCAAGGCACTTTAACTTTCCCAAATGGCGCAACCTATGTTGGTGAATGGGCCAATGGTTTTATGAATGGAAAGGGAACCTTTACTTGGTCTGATGGTAAAGAAAAAACAGGCACCTGGGTTAATGGAAAATTACAAAAATAACTAAAATAATGATAAAAAATAACTATATAAATAGATTAAA
Organism: uncultured Pelagibacteraceae bacterium; assembly: GCA_902569615.1. Taxonomy (GTDB): domain Bacteria; phylum Pseudomonadota; class Alphaproteobacteria; order Pelagibacterales; family Pelagibacteraceae; genus Pelagibacter. The sequence goes on from CACFUX010000007.1 coordinate 28,736, forward strand.
AGAGTTGCCAGAAACAACAAAGCAATTTGGTGGTCTTCTTATATTAACACTTATTATAATTTTATCTTTTGGTATTTTAAATATTTATTGGGGAGGGGGAGATGAATTAATTAAGAAAATGAAATTAGAAGAAGAAAGAATTGCAGAAGAAAAAAAACTTAATGCACTTATATCCCAACTTCCATCAGGTATTCTAGTAACATTTGATGGAACAGATAATTTTAGATTGACTGATGAATTATATGAAGCTGTTTGTAATGCAACAAAACTTCTTCCTCAACGTGCAATTATGGCTGCTCATTTTTTAAATTACGAAGCTTACGAACTATATACTATCAATGGCAATAAAATTGATGAAACATACGTTAAATGGGATAAAGAGAAAAACAAATGTTTTGCTGGTTACACTGTGAGCGGGGCAAATGTCGGAGTAAATAAAACAGCAAATGTAAGTGGAGAGGTTTTAAGTTTTTTAAGCACCGGTATTGATACCAGAGTATATTTTATTAAAAATTTTTAGGGAGGAAAAAGAAAAAATTATATAGATTTTATTTTATCTTAATTTCGTATAACTTAATTATAAATTTATGTCCAATCCAGTTATTAAATGTGAGTCTGTTTATAAAATTTTTGGAGAAAATGCCAAAAAAATGCTTCAAGACTCAAACGGAAATGTAGACGCAAAAACTTTTCAAGAAAATGGATGCATAGTAGGAGTTAATAATGCTTCATTTGAAGTTTCTAAGGGAGAAATGTTAGTTGTAATGGGTTTGTCCGGTTCAGGTAAATCAACTTTGCTAAGATGTATTTCTAGATTAACTGATGCAACAGGTGGAAAAATTTTTATTGAAGGTCAAGATTTACTTCAACTGAATAATAAAGAACTAATTGAACTAAGACGAAATAAAATGGGAATGGTTTTTCAGAGTTTTGCTCTACTTCCTCATAAAACAGTTGTAGAGAATATTGCTTTCCCACTCCAAATTAAGGGAACTAAAACTGAAGATAGTATTAGTAAAGCTATGGATATGGTTAAACTTGTTGGTCTTGATGGAAGAGAAAACTATTTTCCAAGAGAACTTTCTGGGGGTCAACAACAAAGAGTAGGTATTGCAAGATCACTAGCAGTAGAGCCAGATATTTGGTTTTTAGACGAACCTTTTTCTGCATTAGATCCATTAATTAGAAAAGAAATGCAGGATGAGTTTTTAAGACTTCAAGATAAATTACAAAAAACAATTATGTTTATTACTCATGATTTTGATGAGGCTCTAAAACTTGCTGATCGAATAGCTATTATGAAAGATGGAATAATTGAACAGTTAGATACTCCTGCAAATATTGTTTTAAATCCAGCAACTGAATATGTAAGGAAATTTACTGAAGAAGTGCCAAGAGAAAAAGTTCTATTAATAGAAGATGTAATGGACGCATCTACTACTGATAATTTGGGTGATTTGAAGGTTTTAAAGGATGAGATCATTGAAAATGTTGCTGAAAAAATTTTAACACAAGAAAAGTCAGTAGCAGTTATAGATAATAACAACAAAATTGTAGGCTCTATTAATCCAGCAAAAATAATTAATACAGTTTTTGGAGGAAGAAAAAATAATTAAATCATGGAATTTATAAAAAAATACCCAAAGTTATTTCAATGGTTATTTTTATTGATTGTATTTTTTGCTTTATGTTTTGCGATTGATGTTCCTGAAACATATAAATTTATTCGAGGCCAAGCAGAATTTGTTAAAGATCCAAACCAAAGCTCCTTTGTTTTTCTCGGTAAAGAAGTAAGATATTATGCTTTTGATGTCTTTTGGAGATTACCTCCATTGCTTGGATGGCTACCTATTTGGATAAATGATTCATTATTTTTCTTAATGAATGAATGGATGCCAATTGAATTTTGGAACGAAGATACTCAAGAATTCAGAACTCGGCCTTTAGTTTTACAAATAAGTAGAAATTTAACTGCTTTTATGACATTTCTAATAGAGCTGATTAGAGAGATTTTATTAGGCGGACTTGAAACTATTGTTGCATTTACCAGTTGGGATTGGATAGACAAAAACCCTTGGGCAGAACTACCAGGTTTACCATGGACTATTGTTGCTGCGGGTTCAGCAATACTTGCTTATAAACTAAGTGGTAAAGGTTTAGCTTTGTTTGCAGGTTTAGTTATGGTTTACATTTCTATATTTGGTCAATGGAAACCTTCGATGCAAACTCTTTCATTTATATTAGTTGCAGCACCACTATCATTTATTTTTGGCTTAGGCTTAGGTATAGCAGCATTTAAAAGCAAACGTGTTGAGAAAGCTTTATATCCATTACTTTTAGTTATGCAAACAATGCCACAATATGCGGTATTGGTTCCTGCACTTGTTCTTTTTGGAGTTGGTGATCATGCTGCAGTAATTATAACTATGGTTGTTGCTGTTCCACCAATGATATTATTAACTATATTAGGTTTAAGAGCAATACCACCAGAAGTTATTGAAGCAGGTAGAATGAGTGGGTGCAATAATTGGCAGCTAATGTTTAAAGTATTAATTCCAACTGCGAGAAGAGATATTTTAATTGGAGTAAACCAGGTCATCATGGTGTGTTTTTCTATGGCTGTTATTTCTGCATTTATAGGTGCAAAAGGTTTAGGTTTTAATTTATTGCTAGCCTTAAACCAACTCAATATCGGTTTAGCCTTAGAAGCTGGACTATGTATTAGTTTAATTGCAATTCTTTTAGATAAGATGTCTTTGGCTTGGGCAAATAAACAAACAGATTATTTTGGTAATCTGACATTCTTTCAAAGAAATAAAAATATTTTATTTTTTGCTGCTACAGTAATTATAGGAATTATACTTGCTTATGTTGGAACTTTTTTGTTCAAAGGTAGTTACAATTATTTATTTGAAGTTCCACATAACAAAGGAATATCAACGGCAGATTTTTGGAATAAAGGTGTTGATTGGATCTTTGATACATTTTTTGTGTATATAAAAGCATTTAATACATGGTTGATTCAAGACGTGCTTCAGCCGATGAGAGCTTTATATTTAAGAATGCCAGCGGTTGCCACATTAGTTTTGGTTGTTGGAGCAGGGTATTTAATTGGTGGGATACGTTCAGCTTTAGTCGTTTGTGGATTAACATTATTTATAGCCTTAAGTCCATGGTGGGACAGAGCATTAGTGACGGCATATATGGCAACTTTTGGAGTTGTTATATCTTGTATAATTGGATTTACAGTTGGAACTTTATGTTTTCAAAACAAACATTCTGCGAGTTTTATGCTGGGAGTTTGTGATATATTTCAAACTTTTCCTTCTTTCGTATACTTAATTCCAGTGATGATGCTTTTTGGTATAACCGATACATCAGTTTTAATTGCAGTTATAGTTTATGCAACAATACCAGCAACAAGGTATACAATTGAAGGTCTTAGAAGTGTTCCAGTTGGTTTGCATGATGCTGCAACAATGTCAGGTGTAAACAAATTCCAAAGATTAACTAAAATAGAATTTCCCTTGGCTTTCCCTCATATGATGCTTGGCTTAAATCAAACAATTGTATTCGCATTGTTTATGGTAATCATTGGAGCATTTATTGGAACAGAAGATTTAGGACAATATATACTAAAAGCGTTATCTGATAAAAAAGGAGCAGGTATAGGATTTACACTTGGGATTTGTGTTGCTTTCATAGGTTTAATATTTGATAATTTAATTAGAACCTGGGTAGAAAAAAGAAAAAAACATCTTGGCATAAACTAAAATTGTGAAAAAATTTCTTGTTGCTATTGATCAAGGTACAACATCTAGTAGAGCTATCTTATTTAGTTTATCAGGCAAACCTATTTATACTTCTCAAAAAGAATTTAAACAAAATTTTCCAAAAAACGGATGGGTTGAACATAATCCAAATGAAATTTGGAGCACAGTAAAAAAAGTTTTATTTGATGTAATAGCGAAAAGTAAAAAGTTAAAAGGTGAAATTATTTCAATAGGGATTACAAATCAAAGAGAAACTACTATTCTATGGAATAAAAAAACAGGAAAGCATATTTATAATGCAATTGTTTGGCAGGATAGAAGAACTGAAGATTATTGTAAGAAAATAAAAAAAAAAGAAAACCTAATAAGAAAAAAAACAGGGTTATTTATTGATCCATATTTTTCTGCTACTAAAATAAAGTGGATATTGGAAAATATTCCAAAAGCAAAAAATCTTTTAAAAAAAAAACAATTATTATTTGGAACTATTGATAGTTTTTTAATATGGAAACTTACAGAGGGTAAAGTTCATGCTACAGACGCTACTAATGCATCAAGAACAATGCTTTTTAATATTAATAAAAATAATTGGGATAATGACATTTTAAAAATTTTTAAAATAAATAAAAATATTTTACCAATAGTAAAAAACTCAGCTGATGATTTTGGCAGTACAAGTAAAAAAGTTATAGGTGAAAAAATTCCAATTTCAGCTGTTTTAGGAGATCAACAAGCTTCAGCGTTTGGTCAAGCTTGTTTTAAAAAAGGGTCTGTAAAAAGCACATATGGCACAGGAGCTTTTGTAATTATGAACACTGGTAATAAAAAATTGATTTCAAAAAATAAATTACTCACAACCATTTGTTACAGATTAAATAACAAGACTACTTTTGCTATTGAAGGGTCTATTTTTGTAGCAGGTGCTGGCGTTCAGTGGCTAAGAGATAAAATAAAGTTAATAAATAACGCTTATGAAACAGAAAAAATTGCAAAATCAAGAGAAAATAATGATGGTGTCTATATTGTACCTGCTTTCACTGGTTTAGGAGCACCATATTGGAACTCGAGTTCTCGTGGATTAATTACCGGACTGACAAGAAATAGTGATTGGAAAAATCTGGTTCGTGCAATTATAGAGTCTGTTGCCTATCAAAGTTATGATTTATTTGAGTCTATGAGAAAAGATGGATTAAAACCCAAAATTATTAAAATAGATGGTGGAATGGTTGCTAACAATTGGTTTTCACAATTTTTATCTAATATAATTGATACAAAAGTCATTAGACCAAAAGTTAAAGAAACCACAGCTTTAGGAGTAGCTTTTATGGCAGGATTAAAAATAGGAGTTTATAAATCACTTTCTGATATTTCAAATTATTGGAAAATAGATAAAAAATTCACTCCAAAAATAAGCAAATCATACCGTACTAAGCTGTTGAAAGGTTGGCAACAAGCAATTAGAAAAACATTAGTTTAATGAAAAAAATATTAGTCATCGGTGGTGGAGCAATGGGTTCAGCGTTTACAGTTCCTTGCTTAGAAAATAAAAATAAAGTTACTATTACAGAACCTTATAGTAGAGCTTTTATTAAAAACCTTTCTTCAAAAAATAAATTTCATTCAAGCTTAAAGATCAATCTTCCAAAAAGTTTAAAATTTAGAAAATTCTCTACAAATTTATTGAGAGAAAAATTTGATTTAATTGTAATTGCTTTAAGCCTTTCAGGTATCGATTTTATTAGTAAAGAACTAAAAAAGTTAAAATTAAAAAATCCAATACTAGTACTTACCAAAGGATTAAAGTATGAAAAAAAAAACAATAAAATTTTGACAATTTCAGAACAATTAAAAAAAAATTATAATGGAATGAATATTTCAGTTTTAAAAGGTCCGTGTTTAGCTAAGGAATTAGCTAGAAAAAATCACACTAGTGTAATTATAGCTAATAAAAATATTAAAATAGCCAAACAGATAGGAAAGATTATTTCTACAAAATATTATATTATAGAATTTTCTAATGATATTATTGGTGTAGAGATATGTTCAGCTATAAAAAATATATATGCAATGATAATTGGAGCAGGACAAAGTTTAAACTCATCTTCAAGTTTATTTCAAAAATCAATAAATGAAATGAAATATTTAACTAAATATTTTAAAGGAAAAGAAACAACAACTTTAGGACTTGCGGGAGTTGGCGACTTATACGTTAGTGCAGCAGGTGGAAGAAATAGTAAAATGGGAAGTTATTTAGGTAAGGGGTTTACATTTAGAAATGCAAAAAAAAAATTTATGCCTAAAGATACGGTTGAAGGAGAACAGCTTGCTAGAGAGATAGCCCCATACATATTGAGTAAAATAAATAAAAAAAAAATTCCTCTTATGTCTAATTTATTAAAAACTATCTTAAAAAATAAAAAATTAAATATAAGATAATAAATCCCCAATTAAAGATTACTAAAGTTATTTATTTTTTTGATTGATTTAAAAAAGCTTTTGAAGAATCATCCATTGCAGATGCCCATGGTGTGTGATGAATTGGTGCAACAGATCCAGTTACTGGTGATGAAAAAGATTTATTCCTATATGTCATAATATCTTCTACTTTATGGTGTTCCCATTCCTTAAAATGTTTTCTAATTAGCTCAAAATCAATTTTTGGATAATCAGATAGTTCATGAAGTTCTTTTGTATATTCAGTTTGAAAATCTATCATTTGTTCTGGATTTTCTAATTTTTCTTCTAGAGCAACCCATTTATTAATATCTTTTTCTATTTCTGAGCTATTTGGAATTTTAGCTTTTCCCATTATCACATCTCTTGCATACCAAGCCTGACAGTCAAACATATTAAAAGTATGAAATTGATCTTGCATACCTAAATAAAGTAATTTGTGATTATGTTGCCATACAACACCTTTATATAATTTTGGTGGATATAGCCTGTTTCTAGTTTTTAGTTTTAAGTCTTCAGTTAAAAATGGGAAATGATGAAGATAACCAGAACACAAAATTATTGCATCGGCTTCTTGTTCATGACCATCTTTGAAGATTGCTTTATTTCCAACTAATTTATCTAAATAATGTACCTCTTTAACTCCCTTTGGCCATTTAAATCCCATTGGATTATTTCTGTAACCTATAGTTACACTCTTGGCTCCATACTTGTGACATTGTAGAGCAACATCTTCAGCTGAATAACTACTTCCTAAAACAATAACATTTTTTCCTCTAAACTCTTCTGCATCTCTAAAATCGTGTGAATGCATTATTCTTCCAGGAAAAGATTTCATTCCAGGATATTCTGGAATAAAAGGAACAGAAAAATGTCCAGTAGATACAACAACATAATCAAAAATATCATTTGAATAACTATCATTTTTTTTATTATGAGATGTAATCTCAAAATTATTTCCATTGAAAATAACTTTAGAAACACTTGTACTAAATCTTACTTTATTTTTTAAGTTACCTTTTTTTACTCTGCCAGTTATATAATCATATAATACTTCTCTTGGTGGGAAAGATGGAATAGGTTTTCCAAAATGTTCATCGAATGAATAGTCTGCAAATTCTAAACACTCCTTAGGACCATTTGACCATAGATATCTATACATACTATTCGGAACTGGGTCACCATATTGATCAGATCCAGTTCTCCAACTGTAATTCCACAATCCACCCCAATCTTCCTGTTTTTCAAAACAAACTATTTCAGGTATTTTATCCCCCCTTTTTTCAGCTTGCTCGAAAGCCCTTAACATCGAAAGACCACAAGGTCCTGTTCCAATAATAGCTACTTTTGTCATTGAATTTTTACCATTTAAAACAAATTTATAAATGCATTTTACTAACAAAAAAGTAAAAATTGCAATAATATTTTATTATGAAAATTAATTGGAATTACCCCACTTCCGTATGGGTGGGGGAAAACAGAATTAAAGATTTAACAGAAGCATGTAAAAATTTAAGTATATCAAGCCCATTATTTGTTACAGATAAAGATCTCATAAATCTTGATATGACTAAAAAAATAATTTTAGAAGTTAAAAAAAAATTTAGCAATTTAACTGTCTTTTCAAATTTTTCAGGTAACCCTATTGGAGAAAATGTGGAAGAAGGAGTTTTAACTTATAAGAAAAAAAATTGCGATGGAGTTATAGCTTTTGGAGGTGGGAGTGGGCTTGACGTTGGAAAATCAATTGCATTTATGTCTGCACAGTCAAGACCAATATGGGATTTTGAGGATATAGGAGATTATTGGAAAAGAGCAGATGATAAAAAAATTGCTCCTATTATAGCTGTTCCTACTACAGCAGGAACTGGATCTGAAACTGGAAGAGCATCAGCAATAATTGATAAAGCAAATAGTGTAAAAAAAATAATTTTCCATCCAAAAATTTTACCTTCAATAGTTATTTTAGATCCTGTATTAACTATTGATTTACCACCAAGACTTACAGCGGCGACTGGTATGGATGCTTTGGCACATAATTTAGAAGCATTTTGTGCTCCAGGTTTTCATCCAATGGCTGACGGAATCGCATTAGAAGGAATAAAGTTAATTAAAACTTCTCTATTAAAAGCTTTTAAAGATGGAAAAAACATTGAAGCTAGACAAAATTTATTAGCTGCTTCTTCGATGGGATCAACAGCGTTTCAAAAAGGATTAGGAGCAATACATTCATTAAGCCATCCAGTAAACGCAAAATTTAATATTCATCATGGATTATCAAACGCAATCTTTATGCCATATGTTTTAACATTTAATAAAAAATCAATAGAAAAGAAGATTAGTTCAATTTGCCTTTTTATTGGAATTGACAATAATTTTGAAAGTTTTTTAAATTGGATATTAGAATTAAGAAAAGAACTTAAAATACCCCACAAATTATCAGAATTAATTGAAATTAAACCAAATGAACTCGATGAACTTTCTCAAATGGCTTTAGAAGATCCATCTACCTCAAGCAATCCAATTAAACTTAAAAAAGACGATTTAAAAATCATGTACCAATATAGCATCGAAGGAAAACTATTTTAATGAAAAAATTGAAAATATTAATTGTTGAAGGCAATTTGACTAGTGAAAATAAAAATTTTAAAGATGCTGGAATTCAAACACATACCGAAAGTTTAAAAGAAAGTATCGCAAATTATAATGATAACGTTAATTATGAAATATTAAATCCATCAAGTGAAGATAACTTTAATAAAATTATTGTTAAACTAGAAAGTTTTGATGGTCTAGTATGGGGAGGAAGCAGTCTAAATATCTATAATGATACCCCTGAAATAAAAAGACAAATTTTCTTTATGAAAGAGTGCTTCAATAAAGTAAAAAATATTTTTGCAATTTGTTGGGGAATGCAAGTTGCTGTAACTGCAGCAGGAGGAGTAGTAAAAAAATCAGAAAATGGTGCCCATATTGGTATTGCAAGAGATATTAAAATTAATGACGCAGGTCTAAAACACCCTATTTATAGAGATAAAAAAAAATTGTTTAATACACCTGCATTTAATTTTGATGAAGTTGAAACTATTCCAAATGGATCGACGTTGCTTGCTTCAAATCCAATTAATAAAGTCCAAGGGATAGAATTTGAAAAAGGAATCAGTAAAATTTGGGGTATACAATATCACCCAGAAATAACCTATGACAAAATGATTAGCTTAATTAATTTTAGAAAGGATAGATTAATAAATTTTAGAAAAGCATTTAATAACGAAAGAGATATAGATGATCATATAAAAAATATTGAAGAAGAAAATCATAGAACAAATAAACACTCTAGAATGCAGGAAGTCAAAAACTGGTTAGAATATATAAATGAAAATTAATTTAAAGGATGATTTAATTAATTATTTTGAAAGTGGATGTAAAAAAAATCTTTCAATTGGAGTGGAGAATGAAAAATTTTTATTTGATCTAAAATCAAATAAGCGTGCTAATTATGAACAAATAAAAAATATACTAATCTATTTAAAAAAATTTGGATGGATAGAAATAAATGAAAATTCAAATATAATCGGCTTATCAAAAAATGGACAGTCAATTACATTAGAACCCGGCAATCAAATTGAGCTAGCTGGAGCACTCTGCAAAAATATTCATGAAGTTTGTAGTGAGTCTTTTACTTTTCAAGAACAATTAAATGAGGCAGTTGAGAAATATAGCCTTAAAACTTTATCAGTAGGTTATGACCCTATAACTGATCTTAATGATGTGCCTAATAATCCAAAGAAAAGATATAATATTATGACTGAAGAAATGCCTAAGAATGGTGAGCTAAGTCTTCATATGATGTATCAAACATGTGGAACTCAAATTAATTTAGATTATTCATCAGAAAGTGATTTTAAAAAAAAATTTAAAGTTATTTCTTTTTTGACACCTCTAACAATAGCTTTATTTGCTAATTCAGCTTTAAAAAACAATAAGCCCTCGGGGTTTTTATCATATAGATCAAAAGTTTGGCAAAGTACTTCCAGAGGAGGTTTACCAAAATTTTTTTTAGAAGATATGACTTTTGAAAAATATTGCGACTTTGCATTAAACTTTCCTCTTTTATTCATTTACAAAAATAATAAATATTTACCCCCAAACGGTAAAAGACTATTAGATATTGCGAATGAAGACACTACAAATTTAGATGATTTAAAATTACATTTATCGACAATTTTTACTGAATTAAGATTAAAATCTTATATTGAACTAAGATCAATTGATGCATGTGAATGGGATTGTCATTGTGCAGCACCAGCATTTTTTACTGGAATAATTTATGAAAATTTAGATGAAATATACGATTTAATTAAAAATTGGAAAATTAATGATATTTTAAATGCTTATTCAGGTTCACATACAAAAGGCTTAAAAACAGAAATAGATTCAAAATCAATTTTATATTGGTCAAAAATTATTCTTAAAATGGCTAAAGATGGATTAAAAAAAAGGAATTTTTTAAATAAAAAGGGAAATGATGAGACTGTTTATTTGAAAAATGTCGAACATATTTTAATAAATGGCAGAACTAAAGCTGAAGATGCTTTAAAAAATTATAAATAAATGAATAAAATAATTGCAATACAATCTGATAATATAAAAAAAACAAATATTAAAACCGATACTACAGTTTTGTTGGCAAAGGAGGCTCAATCACGAGGATATAAAATTGTATGGTATGAAACAAAGGGCTTAAATTTTATTAATTCTAAAGTAATTGTTTATGGTAAGGAAATAAAATTTTTTAACGATAAAAGAAAATTTTATAAGATTAAAAAAGATATAAAATTTGATATTTCAAAAGCTAAATATATACTTATAAGACAAAATCCCCCATTTAATACAAATTACATTAATTCAACATATTATTTAGATATTTTAACAAGAAGTAAAATTATAAATAATCCAACATCTTTAAGAAATGTTTCTGAAAAATTTTATTCTGCTAAATTTATTAAGTATATGCCCCCAACGATTTTTACTAAAAATTTACATGAGATTAAAAATTTTTTTAAAAAATATAAAAATATTGTTATTAAACCCATTAATGGATTTGCAGGAAAAAATATTTTATTTATTAAAAAAAAAATAAATAATAAAAATATTTTGAAATATTTAAAAAAATTTGACCATGTAATGGTTCAAAAATATCTTCCAAGCATCAAATATGGAGATAAAAGAGTTTTTATAATTAATGGTAAAGTAAAAGGTGCAATTAAAAGAATACCTAAAAAAGGATCTAATTTAGCAAATATTTCTCAAGGTGGTAATGCATTTGAGACAAAACTTAATAAAAAAGAACTCAAAATATCAAAAGTTATTGCTAAAAATTTATCTAAAGATAAAATTTTTTTTGCAGGAATTGATTTAATTAATGGATATTTAATTGGGGACATAAATGTAACATCCCCAACTGGTTTACCTCAATATAAAGAACTTACTGGAATAAATTTAGCTAAAGATTTTTGGAATGAGGCTAAAAAATTAAAATAAACCTTCTATTTCACCCTTGTCATTTAATGCAATCGAGTTTGCCGCTGGAACTCTAGGAAGACCAGGCATTGTCATTATAGAACCGCAAATTACTACAATAAATTCAGCCCCTGAAGAAAGCCTAACTTCCCTAATAGGTATCTCATGATCAGTTGGTGCTCCTTTAAGCTTTGGATCAACAGAAAAACTATATTGTGTTTTTGCAATACAAACAGGTAGTTTTCCATAACCATTTTTTTCAAAAATATTTAGTTGTTCTTTTACTTTTTCATCAGCAGTAATTTTGCTTGCTCTATAAATTTCTTTTGCAATCTTTTCTATTTTGTTCCACAAATTATCTTTTTCATCATATAAAAATTTAAAATTGTTTAAGTTTGATTTTTCACAAATTTCAACAACATTATTTGCTAACTCTTCTGTTCCTTTTCCACCGTCGGCCCAGTGAGTACATTTATTAACTTTAACACCTATACTTTTACAGTATTCTAGTAAAACATTTACTTCATTATCCGTATCCATAACAAAATGATTTATTGCTACAATAGTTTCAACTCCAAATTTTTTTACATTATTGATATGTCTTTCTAGATTAACCAAACCTTTTTTTAATGCTTCTACATTTTCATTTTTTAAATCTTCTTTTTCTACACCTCCATGCATTTTAAGAGCTCTTATTGTAGCTACTATGACTACACAGCTAGGTTTAATATTTGATTTTCTACATTTAATATCCATAAATTTTTCTGCACCTAGATCAGCTCCAAATCCTGCCTCAGTAACAACGTAATCAGATAACTTTAAAGCAGTTTTTGTTGCTATAACAGAGTTACAACCATGAGCTATATTTGCAAACGGACCACCATGTATGATTGCAGGATTATTTTCTAAAGTTTGAGTCACATTTGGTCTTATTGCTTCTTTTAATAAAACTGTCATAGGACCTTGAGCATTTATATCTTTTGCATAAATAGGTTCACCATTTTTATTATAAGCAATTGTTATATTCCCAATTCTTTTTTCTAAATCTTGCAAATTATTTGATAGACAAAATATAGCCATAACTTCTGAGGCAACAGTTATATCAAAACCATCTTCTCGTGGAAAATCTTTTGCAACTCCCTTAGTATTAATATTAATTGCTCTAAGAGCTCTATCATTCATATCCATTACTCTTTTCCAAACTATTTTTTTATCATCAATATTTAATTTGTTTCCCCAGTAGATATGATTATCAATAAGAGCAGATAGAAGATTATGAGCAGAAGTTATTGCATGAAAATCTCCAGTAAAATGTAAATTTATTTGTTCCATAGGAACAACTTGTGCATAACCACCACCAGCAGCTCCACCTTTCATACCAAATGATGGGCCCAAACTAGGTTCTCTTAGACACACAATTGATCTTTTACCAATTTTGTTAATACCATCCGCAAGACCTACAGATACAGTAGTTTTACCTTCTCCAGCAGGAGTTGGAGTTATTGCAGTAACCAAAATAAGTTTACCGTTTTTTTTACTTTCTAATTTTTCAAGGTATTCAAAGTTGATTTTGGCTATATGTCTTCCCATTGGACTAAAAGCATCAGGTTCATTTGGCACATTTATTTTAGCAAGCACTTCATGAATTGGTTTCATTTTTGCTTCTCTTGCTATCTGAATATCGGATTTTGACATATATTATTGTCGCCTTATATAATGTTTTCTAACTTTTGAGATGAATTCTTATACTTTTTTATCAATTATTTAAACATCTAAAAATTATATATAAAAAAAATAAGAATTATTTATATTTATTTATATAAAAAGTAACCATGCAAAAATATTCTGTATTTAGTTTAATTAAAAATGCTTTTTCTGACCATGAAAATTGGGAGGTTGCATGGAAAGACCCAACGCCAAAAAAAGAATATGACGTAGTAATTATTGGTGGAGGTGGCCATGGACTTGCAACGGCATATTACCTAGCAAAAGAACATAAAATTACAAATGTTGCGGTAATTGAAAAAGGGTGGATTGGTGGTGGAAATGTTGGAAGAAATACTACAATCATTCGATCAAATTATATGCACGATGAAAATGGTTTATTTAGTGAATTTGGAATGAACTTATGGAGAAACATGAGTCAGGAATTAAACTTTAATGTAATGTTTTCTCCAAGAGGAATTATTAATCTTGCACACTCAGATGCACAAATGAATGTTTACTCTAGAAGAGGTAACTCAATGAGGTTAAATGGGATTGATGCAGTTCTTTTAGGAAGGGAAGAAGTAAAAAAACTAATTCCTATGGCAGATTTTTCTGAAAATGTAAGATTTCCAATTTTTGGAGGTTTAATGCAGCCAAGCGCAGGAACAGCAAGGCATGATGGAGTTGCGTGGGGTTATGCTAGACAAGCTGATTCAATGGGAGTAGATATAATTCAACATTGTGAAGTAACTGGATTTGACGTAACGAATGGAATCATAAAAGGAGTAAAAACTTCTAAAGGAAATATTAAAGCAAAAAAAATTGGTCTTTGTGTTGCTGGTAGCACGAACTTACTTGCTGAAATGCTAAATATGACTTTGCCAATAGAAACTCATTTACTTCAAGCATGTGTATCAGAACCTATTAAACCAATACTGGATCATGTTGTTACTTTTGGAGCTGGACATTTTTATTGTAGTCAATCAGACAAAGGAGAAATGGTTATGGGAGGAGACCTTGATGGATATAATAGTTATGCTCAAAGAGGAAATTTACCTACCTTACAACACGTACTAACGGAAGGAATTGCAATGATGCCTTTTCTTAGTAAATTAAAAATGCTTAGAACTTGGGGAGGAATAATGGATATGTCAATGGATGGCTCTCCTATCATTGATAAAACACATATTAAAGGATTGTATTTAAATTGTGGATGGTGTTATGGAGGCTTTAAAGCTACTCCTGCATCTGGGTGGACATTCGCTCATACAATTGCACAAGATAGAGTTCATGAATTAAATTCTGCATATAGTTTGAATAGATTTAGCACTGGACATTTAATAGATGAAAAAGGTCTTGGAACTAAAACTTGGATTTCATAAATGTTACATATCAAATGTCCTCATTGTGGATTAAGATCACAAATAGAATTCGCATACGGTGGTGATGCAACTGTTAAAAGACCTGAATTAAATAAAGAAATTTCAGATCAAGAATGGGATAATTTTGTTTATTTAAGAAAAAGCCCTAGAGGCAAGCACTTAGAACTATGGCATCATATATCAGGATGTAGACAATGGATTAAAGTGGAAAGGGATACTTTAACCCATGAAATATTTAATACAATGAAGGCAGATGAAGAATTAAAATAATGACACAAAATTTTAGATTAAGTAAAGGTGGTTTAATTAATAGAGATAAAAAAATTTTCTTTAAATTTAATAATAAAGAATATTTTGGATATGAAGGGGACACAATAGCATCTGCCTTGATTGCAAACGGAGTTCATCTTATTGGTAGAAGTTTTAAATATCATAGGCCTAGAGGTTTTTTTGGAGCAGGCGTTGATGAACCTTATGCGATAGTACAATTAAAAAGAAATAATGAAACTGATCCAAATGTAAGAGCCACTGAACAGGAAATTTTTGAGGGTTTAGAGGCAAAAAGTGTAAATTGTTGGCCAAATGTAAATTTTGACATAGGTGCAATTAATAATTTCTTAAGAATGTTCTTTCCTGCTGGTTTTTATTACAAAACTTTTATGTGGCCAAAAAGTTTTTGGTACAAACTTTATGAACCTTTTATAAGAAAAGCAGCTGGATTTGGATCAGCATCTATAAAACACGATAAAGAGCGCTATGAACATAAATATGAATACTGTGATTTACTAATCGCAGGCTCAGGACCATCTGGATTAGCAAGCGCATATTCGGCAGCAAAAAATGGTGCCAAAGTAATTTTAGCAGAGGATAAACCAAGGTTTGGTGGAAGTTTACTTACAGATGAATCAAGTATTGGAAATCAAACTGGAACAGAATGGGCTAGCAAAATTATATCCGAACTTAAGTCAATGAAAAATGTAATTGTAAAAAATAGATCTCAGGTTTTTGGATATTATGACCATAACATGTTGGTAATGTCAGAAAGAGTAA
>CACFUX010000008.1 GCA_902569615.1 uncultured Pelagibacteraceae bacterium
TCTATTCTTTTATCTTTAAATAATTCATCAAAAACGTCCTCAGCCAGTGTTTCGAGAAAGTTATAATGTTTATTTTTGACTAATTTTTTTACCAATCTTACAATTTTTGCATAATTCACAATTGATTTAATATCTTTATCATTTGATGGTTTTTTATCTTCATAGTTTACGTCTAGTGTAAACTTTACTTTTTGAGAATTTTCTTTTTCAAAATCAAAATACCCGAGCTTTAGATTCAATATTAAGTCTTTAATTATTACTTTTTTTTCATAATTAAAAAGATTTTTACTTTTATCTATTCTTACTATTTTAAAATTATTTTTTTTCATTCCCTTCCTCCTAGAATGTCTGGCGTTTGCCAATTTAAACTTTGGCCACTATCCACTGATATTACTTGTCCTGTAATAGATCTATTTTTAATAAAAAAGTCAACTGCACTACAGATTTGTTCAACATCTACTTGCCTTTTTAGAGGAGTTGCCATGTATTGTTTCTTAAAGTGTTTTTCTGATTGTCTTTTATTTTTTATTGTAGGGCCAGGCGCTATGCCATTTACTCTTATATTTGGCGCTAAGCTCATTGCACTAGTTTTGGTTAATGTATAAAGACCAGTTTTACTTATTGTATATGAAAAAAAATATGGAGTTAGTTTAAAAACTCTTTGATCAATAATATTAATTATATTGTTATTTTTGCCTTTAACATTTTTTGCAAATTCTTTTGATAAGAGTGCTGGTGCTCTTAAATTAGTTCTTAAGTGTCGTCCCCAACTATTAGTTGTAAAATTTTCGAGTTTGTCATTTTCAAACAAAGAAGCATTATTAATTAAGCAATCGAAATATTTTAATTTAGATTTAGCAATTTTTAAGATTTTATAAACATCTGTTTCTTTACTCAAGTCGCCTTTAACAAGATAAACCTTTGTTTGATTTATTGATAATTCTTTTTTTAACTTTTCAGCCTTAGATTTGGACTTATTAAAGTGTATAAGAATTTCTATCCCCGGGCCTGAAAGTCTTTTTGCAATAGCAGCCCCTATACGAGTAGCACCTCCTGTAATTATTATTTTATTTGCTTCCACTTTTTCTTTCCTTTTTGTGCTCTAGTTCCCGGCATTCCCATAGTTGATCTTCCCTTAGGATAGAGTTTATTTTTAACATCGTACTGTCTTATTTTTGGATTTAAAGTAATTTCTAGCTCTGTGCTTTCTAATTTCCTTATTTCATCTCTAATTTTTGCAGCTTCTTCAAATTCTAAATTAGATGCAGAGTCTTTCATTTTTCTATTTAATGCTTTCAAGTGTTTTTTTAAATTTCCACCTATATTTGAGCCTTCACTTACTTTCACATAATCTTTTTCATAAACACTCTCCAAAATATCGCTAATTTCTTTTTTTATTGTTTTTGCATCAATATTATTTTTTTTATTATATTTAAGCTGTATTTGTCTTCTTCTATCTGTTTCTTTAATTGCTTTTTTTATACTCTTAGTTTCTTTGTCAGCATATAGAATAACTTTTCCCTCAACATTTCTTGCTGCTCTACCGATAGTTTGAATAAGAGAAGTTTCAGATCTTAAGAAACCTTCTTTATCAGCATCTAATATACCAACCAAAGCACATTCTGGAATATCTAGTCCTTCTCTTAGCAGGTTTATTCCAACCAAAACATCAAATACTCCCATTCTTAAATCTCTCATGATTTCAATTCTTTCAAGAGTATCAATGTCTGAATGTAAATATCTAACTTTTATTCCATTTTCATGAAGATACTCAGTCAAATCTTCTGCCATTTTTTTTGTAAGTGTTGTTACTAGTACTCTGAAATTCTTCTCTACAACTTTTTTACATTCATGCATTAAATCATCAACCTGATTTTTTGCAGGTCTAATTTCTACGTTTGGATCTATAAGACCAGTAGGCCTTATTACTTGATCGATAAATTTTCCTTTTGTTTGTTCTAATTCCCAAGGTCCAGGAGTAGCTGAAACAAAAACTGTTTGAGTTCTCATCATATCCCATTCTTCAAACTTAAGAGGCCTATTATCCATACATGATGGAAGTCTAAATCCATATTCTGCGAGAGTACTTTTTCTTGATCTATCTCCTTTGAACATTCCGTTTAACTGAGGGACTGTTACATGACATTCATCAACAAATACCAAAGTATTATCTGGAAAGTACTCAAAAAGGGTAGGAGGTGGCTCACCTGGTTTTCTTCCAGATAAAAATCTTGAGTAATTTTCAATTCCAGCACAAGAACCAGTTGCTTCAATCATTTCTAAATCAAATTTTGTTCTCTCTTCTAACCTTTGTGCTTCAAGTAATTTATTTTCAGCCTTATGTTTTTTTAAAGTTACTTCTAATTCTTTCCTGATATTTATAATTGCCTGTTCTACAGTTGGTTTAGGAGTTATGTAGTGGCTATTTGCATAAATTTTTATTAAGTTTAATTCTCTAACTTGATCTCCAGTTAATGGATCAAACTCTTCTATTTTTTCTAATTTTTCTCCAAATAAACTTAATCTCCAAGCCCTATCTTCAAGGTGCGAAGGAAAAATTTCAAGATATTCACCTCTAGCCCTAAAGGTACCTCTATAAAAATTTTGATCATTTCTTTTATATTGAAGAGCAACTAAAGATTTAATTATTTGTTCTCTGTTATAATCATAGTTTTTTTGTAAAGTTAAAGTCATCTTGCTATATGCTTCAACTGATCCAAGGCCATAAATACAAGATACACTAGCAACAATTAAAACATCATCTCTCTCTAAAAGAGATCTAGTAGCCGAGTGTCTCATTCTATCTATTTGCTCATTAATTGATGCTTCTTTTTCGATATAAGTGTCTGATCTAGGAACATAAGCTTCAGGCGTATAATAATCATAATAAGAAACAAAATACTCAACAGCATTTTCTGGAAAGAAACCCTTCATTTCACCATAAAGCTGAGCTGCAAGTGTTTTATTTGGAGCCAAAATTAATGCCGGTCTGTTTGTTGCTTCAATCACTTTAGCCATAGTAAAGGTTTTTCCTGACCCTGTAACACCAAGTAAAACTTGATTGAATTCTCCTTTATTAGCACTTTGAACCAATTTTTTTATAGCTTCTGGTTGATCTCCTGCAGGTTTAAAATCAGACTTAATTTTGAATTTTTTGCCACCTTCAAGTTTTCCACTAATTTTTGGATTTTTACTTTGAATATCTGTAATTAAATCTTGATAAGTATTTTCCATATATTAAACAACGTATTAGAATAATTTTATATTTCAATGAGCATAATATCAGATAGTTTAAAAAGGATTAAACCATCACCTACTATAGCTGTTACTCAAAAAGCAAGAGAATTAAGAGCAGCTGGAAAAGATGTAATTGGACTAGGGGCAGGCGAGCCAGATTTTGATACGCCAAATAATATTAAGAATGCAGCTATTAAAGCTATTAGAGATGGAGATACAAAGTACACAGCAGTTGATGGAACCCAAGCTTTAAAAAAGGCGATAATTAAAAAATTTAAAAAAGAAAATAATCTAAAATTCTCAAATGATGAAATAACTGTAGGAA
Source organism: uncultured Pelagibacteraceae bacterium (assembly GCA_902569615.1). Classification (GTDB taxonomy): domain Bacteria; phylum Pseudomonadota; class Alphaproteobacteria; order Pelagibacterales; family Pelagibacteraceae; genus Pelagibacter. The sequence continues at coordinate 3,563 of CACFUX010000008.1, forward strand.
CAGGCGGTAAACAAGTTCTCTACAATGCATTTATGGCAACTTTAAATAGAGGAGATGAAGTAATTATTCCAGCACCTTTTTGGGTATCTTATCCTGATATGGTTCTATTAGCGGGGGGTAAACCAAAGATTGTTAAATGCAATGAATCAGATAATTTTAAATTAACACCAAAAAAATTAAAAAAAGCGATTTCAAAAAAAACAAAGTGGCTAATATTAAATTCACCATCAAATCCAACGGGAGCAAGTTATACAGAATCTGAGATAAAAAATTTATCCAAAGTATTAATAAAGCACAAAAAAATTCAAATTTTGAGTGATGATATTTATGAACATATTAAATATGATAAAGCTAAGTTTTTTACCATTTCTCAAATATCCAATTTAAAAAATAGAACTCTTACTATGAACGGTGTAAGCAAATCTTATGCTATGACTGGATGGAGAATAGGTTATGCTGGTGGACCAAAAGAAATTATAAAAGCTATTCGTAAAGTCCAATCTCAATCAACATCAAATCCTTCTTCTATAAGTCAAGCAGCTGCAGTCGAAGCTTTGAATGGAACTCAGAAATTTATTAAAATAAGATCTAAAGATTTTAAAAAAAGAAGAGATTTTGTTGTTAATAGTTTAAATAAAATTAAAGGAATTAAATGTCTAATGCCAAATGGTGCATTTTATGTATTTCCAAGTTGCAAAGGTCTTTTAAATAAAAAAACTAAATTAAGAAAAGACACTGAATTTGTTCAAAAATTACTCGAAAAGGCAAATGTAGCTGTAGTGCAGGGCTCAGCTTTTGGGTTAGAAGGATATTTTAGAATTTCATATGCAACCTCAATGAAAAATTTAAAAGAAGCAATGAAAAGAATAAAATTTTTCTGTGAAAGCTTGAACTAATTTAACTAATTACTTATTTTTTTTTTTTTTATCTAGTCCAACTATTGAAGAATTTCTAAATCTTAAAATAAGTATAGCTAAAGCAATTAAAACTATTGCGCCCGCCTCATAGATTAGAACTTCAGGATTAATTGATTTTCCCTGTAAAATTATAAATCTTGAAAGAGCTGTGATCGCAATAAACAATGGCAAAGTAATTTGTATAGATTGACTTTCCCAAAACACTCTTACCATTGCTAAGACTTCAAGATATAGAAAAAGAAGTATTAAATCAGCTAGAGAAATTTTTTTATTTATAACCATTTGAAAAATTTCAATCCCAAACGCAACTACAGTGGCTATTAGAATTATAATTAGAGCTATTAATTGAATTTGTTTTACTATTTTTTCCATATTAATTAATTAGTAGCTATTTTGATTTGATTAGCTATGCGACAAATGCTTTTCAGCCTCAAGGGCAGCCATACAGCCCATTCCTGCAGCAGTTACGGCTTGTCTAAATACTTTGTCTTTAACATCTCCTGCAGCAAAAACACCAGGTACGTTGGTTTCTGTAGAGTCTGGTTTTGTTGTTAAATAGCCTTCTTTATCCATTTCTAATTGATCTTTAAATAATTGAGTTGCTGGATCATGTCCAATTGCTATGAAAAGACCATCTATTTTTAATTCTTCAATTTTATTTGTTTTGACATTTTTAATTTTTAATCCTCTAACATTTTTTGGCTCATTATCTCCGATAACTTCTTCAACAACACTATCCCAAATAATTTCAATTTTCTTGTTACTCATTAATTTGCTTTGCAGCATTTTTTCAGCTCTTAAAGAGTCTCTTCTGTGAATCAATTGAACTTTTGATGCAAATTTTGTAAGAAACATTGCTTCTTCAACTGCAGCATTTCCTCCGCCTACAACTGCAACCGTTTTATCTTTAAAGAAAAATCCATCACACGTTGCACAAGCTGATACACCAAAACCTCTAAATTTTTGTTCAGACTCAATGTTTAGCCATCTAGCTTGAGCTCCAGTAGAAATTATAATTGAATCAGCTGTAAATTTTTGACCACCATCACCAGTAGCTTCAAAAGGTTTTGATTTTAAATTTACTGAAGAGATTTGATCCTCAATAATTTCTGTACCTACAGCTTTAGCTTGGTCTCGCATTTGTTCCATTAACCAAGGACCCTGAATCACTTCAGCAAAACCAGGATAATTTTCAACATCAGTTGTGGTAGTTAATTGTCCACCTGGCTCCATACCAGAAACCATAATAGGTTTTAGCATTGCTCTTGCAGCATAAACTGCAGCAGTATATCCGGCTGGGCCAGATCCAATTATTAACACTTTTGTGTGTTTAGTTGGATTTTGATTCATATCAAAGCTATATAGTAATTAATGAGCAAATTAAAAGGGTTATTATTGACAGAAGGAATGCATGGCATGATAAGCCAAGTTGAAGGTTTAGCAAAAGCTTTGGATATCGAATTTACTCACCAGAAAGTTGAACTAAATAGTTTTTGGAAAATGATTCCTCCTGTTTTAACTCCAGTCTCAAAAATAGTTTTTAAAAAACTCGATGTTACAGATTTTGACATAATTATTTCATGTGGAAGAAAAAGTGTAATTCCCTCGATTTATTTGAAAAAAAACTCAAATAAAAAAATTTTTAATATTCATATTCAAGATCCCAAAGTTTTACTAAGTAATTTCGATTTTGTTATTGCTCCTGAACATGACAGTTTAAATGGAAAAAATGTCATTTCATCAAAAGGAGCAATTCACTACCTAACTTTAGATGAGATTAAAAATAATCATAATTATCTTGAAGAAAAACTAAAAAAAAATAATGATTATTTGTTATTAGTCTTAGGAGGTCCTAACAATTACTATGACTATGATGATCAAAATTTAATAAATATATTTGATAAAATAAAAAAAATTTTAAGTATTAATAATTTGCAAGCCATAGTAATTCCATCAATGAGAACACCTAAAAGGACGATAGATTTAGCTCAAGAATTACTAGGTGAAGAAAATCTTGTAATTAATAATATTGATAAAAAAGCTTATCTTTCAGGACTGTCTTTGGCAAAGTATATTGTTGTAACTTGCGATTCTACTTCAATGATATCAGAAGCGGCTATTACTGGAAAGCCTATATATATTGCTGATATACCAGCAAAAAAAAATGATAAAAGATTTAAAATGTTTAGGGAATTATTTAGTAAATTAAATATAACAAGAAATTTAAACGAAAAACTTGAGATTTGGAACTATAAAAACTTAAATGAAACAGCTAGAATAGCAGAAGAAATCAAAAAAAAATTATCGTAATGTCATTTTTAAATTCAATTGAAAAAAAATCTAAAAAGTTTGAAAATCCTTTTACTCATTGGGAACTAAATGAACCTTTGACCAAAGAACAAATTGATGAGATTGTGAATGCAGAAATTGCTAATCCGATCGAGCATAATCTTAATTATGATGGAACTAGAGCTATTGATGGAGGAGAGGGAAAATTTAGAGAGGGAATTTCTGATGGAGGGCAAGCTTTAAAGTTCAGATGCTTTGTTACTAAAGAAAATTCTAATAAATTTCCAAATTTAAGAAATTTTATTCAAGAACTTCAAAATAAAAAAACTTATCAAAAAATCTCAAAATTAATTGGTAAAGATTTATCCAATTCATATGTAAGAGTTGAAGTTATTTGTGATCGAAAAGGTTTTTGGCTAAAGCCGCATTGTGATATTAAAGAAAAGCTTATTTCATGCTTACTTTTTGTAAATAAATTTAATGAAAATGAAAATTTAGGAACTGACTTTTATGATAGTGATCTAAAAAAAATAAAAACTCTTCCTTATAGAGATAACTATGGATATTTTTTTTCTAGTGGCCCTAATACTTGGCATGGAATGGAAAAAAAAGAAATTAATAAGGAAAGACGTTGTCTCCAAGTAAATTATGTTACATTTAAAACTGATTGGAAAGTTGAAGATTAAATTTCTTGTAAGGATTTAACCTCTATTTTTTTTGTTTTCAAAGATTTAATCGCCTCTAAAAAAGCGTAGGCAGTCGACATATTTGTGCAATAGGGAACTTTATTTATTAAAGTTGACCTTCTTAAAGACGTAGAGTCTTGAATTCGGTATGCACGTTTTCCACCTCCGGTATTTATCACTAATGCAATTTTTTTTGAATTTAACACATCAACTATGTGAGGAGAACCTCCGCTTACTTTATTTATTTTTTTACACTTCATGCCATTTTTGATAATTCTATTTGCTGTCCCCTCCGTACCACATAATGTAAAACCTAATTTTATTAATTGTTTTGCTAATTCCACTCCTTCATTTTTGTGTCTATCTTTGAGAGAAATAAATGCCAGACCTTTGGTTGGTAGAGAATTTTGAGAAGCCATTTGACTTTTGGCATACGCTAAACCAAAATCCTTATCTATTCCCATTACCTCTCCTGTTGATTTCATCTCTGGACCTAATAAAACATCAACATTTGGAAATTTATTAAATGGGAAAACAGCTTCTTTAACAGCAAAAATATTTTTATTTTTATCTTTTAAATTAAATTTTTTTAATTTTTCTCCTGCCATAATTCTTGATGCAATTTTAGCCAAAGGAATTCCTTTAGCTTTAGAAACAAAAGGTACAGTTCTACTAGCTCTCGGATTAACTTCAATAATGTAAATCTCATCATTTTTAATTGCGAACTGAACATTCATAAAACCTTTAACATTTAATGCTAATGCTAATTTTTTAGTTTGATTATTAATTTCATCAATCAATTCTTTTTTAATAGCTACAGGTGGCATACAACATGCTGAATCTCCAGAATGAATTCCAGCTTCTTCTATATGCTGCATAATTCCAGCAACAAAAACATCCTTACCATCAGATATTGCATCAACATCTACTTCCATTGCATTATTAATAAACCTATCAATCAAAATTGGATTATTTTCTGCAGCTTTAAATGCCTCCTGGACAAAATCTTTTAGTTGGTTTTTTTCATGAACTATTTCCATAGCTCTACCTCCCAATACATAAGAAGGCCGGACCACAAGTGGTAAACCAATATCAGATGCTATTTTTATGGCCTGGTCATATGTTTTTGCAATTCCACTATCTGCTTGTTTTAATTTTAATTTAATTAAAAGTTTTCTAAATCTGTCCCTATCCTCAGCTAAATCAATCGATGAATATTGTGTTCCAATTATTGGTAAAGAATTATCATGAAGAAATTTTGCTAATTTAATAGGAGTTTGACCGCCAAATTGAGCAATTATACCAATTAAATTACCTTTTGATTTTTCTTTTAAAATTATGTTGTGAACGTATTCTTCAATCAAAGGCTCGAAGTATAATCTGTCACTTGTATCATAATCAGTCGAAACAGTTTCTGGATTACAGTTGATCATTATTGTTTCAAATCCTGCTTCTTTTAAAGAATAGCTTGCTTGACAACAACAGTAATCAAACTCAATTCCTTGACCTATTCTATTTGGTCCTCCGCCTAGTATAATAATTTTATTTTTTTTAGATGGATTTGCCTCACATTCTGTATTTAACGAAAAATTTCTTTGATATGTAGAATACATGTATGGAGTAAAAGATTTAAATTCAGCTGCACATGTATCTACTTTTTTAAACACAGGTAGAACTTTTAAAGCAACTCTTTTTCTTCTAACAATTTTCTCTTTTAAATTAGTTAGTTTAGACAATTTCTTATCAGAGAAACCTATTGATTTAATTCTATTAAATTCATTAAAGTTTTTAGGTAGGCCCTTATTAGAGATTTTATATTCTTCATCCACAATCTCTTTGATTTGCTCTAAGAACCAAGGATCTATTTTTGATAATTTGTATATTTTTTTTAAATTAATTTTTTTTCGTATTGCTTCTGCAATTAACAAAATTTTATTTGGGATATTGATCTTAAGTTTTTTTTCAATATCACTCTTATTTAAATCAAAAATTCTATCTAAACCTGAAAAACCAATCTCCAAAGATATTAATGCTTTTTGAAGAGATTCCTTAAAGTTTCTTCCAATTGCCATTGCCTCACCAACTGATTTCATTGAAGTACCTAATATCGCAGGAGAACTAGAGAATTTTTCAAAAGTAAATCTTGGAATTTTAGTTACTACATAATCTATAGTTGGCTCAAAAGATGCAGGAGTAATTTTAGTAATTTCATTCTTTAATTCATCAAGAGTGTAACCAATAGCTAGTTTTGCTGCCACTTTTGCAATTGGAAAACCAGTTGCTTTTGACGCAAGCGCTGAAGATCTTGAAACTCTAGGATTCATTTCTATAACTACCATTCGTCCATTTTTAGGATTAATAGCAAACTGAACATTAGAACCTCCAGTTTCTACTCCAATTTTTCTTAAGCATGCAATAGAGGCGTTTCTCATAACTTGATACTCTTTGTCTGTAAGAGTTAAAGCAGGCGCAATTGTAATAGAGTCTCCCGTATGAATTCCCATAGGATCTAAATTTTCAATAGAGCATATTATTATACAGTTATCTTTCCTGTCCCTAACAACTTCCATTTCAAATTCTTTCCAGCCTTCTAAGCACTCTTCCACTAGAACTTGATTTACCGGCGATGCATCAAGACCTTCTCTAACACGTTTGAAAAAGTCTTTTTTAGTTTTTGCTATTCCACTTCCAAGCCCCCCAAGTGTAAATGCAGGCCTAATTATTGCTGGCAATCCAACTTTACTCAAAGATTTCTTAATTTGTCTAATATTGTTAACGATTTCTGATTTTGGAAGATTTAATCCAATATCACTCATATTTTTTCTAAATTTTTTTCTATCCTCTGCGTTAGAAATAGCTTTTGAATTTGCTCCAATTAATTCAATTTTGTATTTTTTAAGTAATCCAATTTTTTCTGCATTGATTGCTAAATTAAGTGCAGTTTGCCCTCCCATTGTCGGTAAAATTGCATTGGGCTTTTCTTTTATTAAAATTTTTTCTAAAATATCTATTGTTATTGGCTCAACATAAGTTTTATCTGCAACGCCGGGGTCAGTCATAATTGTTGCAGGATTTGAGTTTATTAATATCACTTTATAACCTTCATCTTTTAACGCTTTGCATGCTTGCGTACCAGAGTAATCAAATTCACAAGCTTGACCAATTATTATCGGACCTGCTCCTACTACTAAAATTTTCTTAATATCTTTTCTTTTTGGCATTTTTTTTTATTTCGTTAATAAATTGGTTAAATAAATAATGACTATCTTGTGGGCCAGGATTTGATTCTGGGTGATATTGAACAGAAAAAACAGGTTTATTTTTTAATTTTATTCCTTCAACAGAATTGTCAAATAAAGATTTATGTGTCATTTGAACATTTTTTGGCAAACTTTCTTTAACAACTTCAAATCCATGATTTTGGCTTGTAATCTCAACTTTGCTATTAATTAAATTTTTTACTGGGTGATTTGCGCCTCTATGACCTAATTTCATTTTTTTTGTTTTTGCTTTAAGTGCCAAAGCTAATAGTTGGTGTCCAAGGCATATCCCAAATATTGGAATATTTTTTTTAATTAATTTTTGAATTATATCGATTGCATATTTTCCTGTTGCAGCAGGATCCCCAGGCCCATTTGATAAAAAAATACCATGAGGTTTTAATTTAATAATGTTTTCAGCCTCAACATCACAAGGAACCACAATTACTTCGCAATTAAAATTAGAAAAATATCTTAAAATATTTTTTTTAATTCCATAATCAATTGCAATAATTTTATATTTCTTCTTTTTATTTTTTTCAAAACCTTTATCTTTTTTCCATGTTTTGAAACCTTTCCATATATATTGTTTTTTCGTTGTAACAGTTTTTGCTAAATCCAAGCCGTTTAATCCTGGCCATTTAATAGCGTTATTGGTTAATTTTTTTAGATTAAAAATACCTTTATTATTATTAGAAATAGTACCTTTAGGTGCTCCTTTATCTCTTATAAAATTAGTTAAGCTTCTAGTGTCTAGCCCGGTTATTCCTACTATCTTATTTTTTTTCAACCAATTATCCAATTTTTTTAAAGATCTGTAGTTAGATGGATTAGTTATTTCAGTGTTAAAAATAACACCTTTAGTCCAAATTTTGTCTGACTCATGATCTTCTTTGTTAGTCCCAACATTTCCAATATGAGGAAAAGTAAAATTAATAATTTGTCCGGCATAAGATGGGTCGGATATAATTTCTTGATAACCTGTTAAAGAAGTATTGAAACAAACTTCTCCAGTGGCTGTTCCTTGATATCCAATTCCAATACCTTTAAATATTTTTTTATTTTCAAGAACTAAAACGCCTGATGATATATATGAGAATTTTTTTGAGTTTACTTTTTGCTTTTTGTTCAATTACAACTCATGAGTTAAAGGTTAATACAATAAATCGTATTTTTTCGCAACAGATCTAATGTATTTTTTTAAAAATACAATTTGTTCTTTTGTATAATTTTTTCTATACAGTGGATAAAACTGATGGACCTCAAAAATAAAATTAATTCTGACTATAATGAAGCTTTAAAAGCTAAAGATAAATCAAAAATATCAACTTATAGGTTAATTTTATCAGCCATTAAGGATCTGGATATTGCAAATAGATCGGGTCCTAATAAGAAAGAAACTGATGATGAGGATATAAAAAAACTTTTAAAAAAAATGATCAAGCAACGATCCGAATCAATAGATGTTTACAAAAAAAATAATAGGGAAGATTTGCTAAAAATAGAAGAAAATGAGCAAAATTTATTATGTGAATATTTGCCAAAACAATTAAGTGAAGATGAGACAAAAAAAATATGTTCAGAAATTACCCAAAAAGTTGGCGCCTCTTCTTTGAAAGATATGGGAAAAGTTATGGGAGAGCTTAAAAAAAATTATTCAGATACTATCGATTTTTCAAAAGCAGGTTCAATTTTAAAGGAGATATTGTCTAAATAAGAATAATTTATGAAATATCCAAAAGAATATTTAGATGAAATCAAAACTAGATTAAAAGTTTCAACTGTAGTTTCTAAATCAGTTAATTTAAAAAAAAGAGGAAAAGAATTTGTAGGACTTTCTCCTTTTAAAACTGAAAAAACACCATCTTTTACAGTTAATGATGAAAAAGGTTTTTATCATTGTTTCAGTACTTCTGAACATGGAAATATTTTTGATTTTATCATGAAAACTCAAAATCTAAAATTTGGTGAAGCAGTTAAATATTTGGCAAACTTAGCAGGAATGCAGCCATATACATTTACTAAAAAAGATGAAGAAAGAGAAAAAGAGTGGAAACAATATTCCGAGATATTCAATTTATATGTTGAATTTTACAACAAAGAACTTTTACAAAACCAAAATTTAAATTTTGCAAAAGAGTATTTAAAAAAAAGAAATTTAACCAAAGAAGAAGTTGTAAATTTTAAAATAGGTTATGTGTCATCTGATGCAAATTTTTATGAAAATATTAAATCGAAATTTGAGGAAAAAATAATAGTTAATACTGGGCTTTTTTATTTAGATGAAAAAAAAAATAAATATGTAGAGAGATTTAAAGACAGAATTATATTCCCAATTAATAGTATTACAGGACAACCAATAGCTTTAGGAGGAAGAACAATAAAAGAAAATAATTATTTGGCAAAATATATTAATTCGCCCGAAACCCCATTTTTTAAAAAAGGATCAAATTTATATAATTTAGATTATGCAAGGAAGTTATCTAATAAAATTGAATACATTTATCTGGTAGAAGGATACATGGATGTTGTTAGTTTAAGCAGCAAAGGAATTAAAAACGTTGTAGCAAATCTTGGAACTTCACTTACTGATAGACAAGTATCAGTTTTAAACCAATTCTATGATGATATTATTATTTGTTTTGATGGAGATGAGAGTGGATATAAAGCTGCACTAAGAGCTGCTGAAAATTTAATTAAGGAATTAAAACCTGAAAAACAAATTTCATTTTTATTTTTGCCTGATAAGGAAGATCCAGATACTTTTGTAAATAAAAATGGAAAAGATTATTTTATAGAATTTACCAAAGATAAAAAAATTCCAATTCATAATTTCATATTAAACCACTATAAAGATCAAACTAAAAATGATCCTTCGTCTCTTGCATTATTTGAAAAAAAATTAAGATCAATTGCATATTCAATTAAAGATGAATTTATCAAAAAATATGTGCTAGAATATTTTTTAGAAAAAATAAGCTTGTTAACCCCAAACTCCAACCAAAATATAAATAAAAACTTTTATAAGAAAGCTAAATCTTTAAAATCAACTCAAAAATATTTTAATGAAACAAAGAACTTGAGCTCAATTGAAATTAAAGAATTTTCATTCTTGTACCTAATTATTAATAATTTGAATTTAATAAAAGAAAATTTAAATTTATTAGATAATGTAAAATTATTTTCAAAAGAAAATAAAATTATTTATGAAAGTATTTTACATAAATTACAAAATGAAGAAAATCTAAATGAAAATAGCCTGTCTTTAGATAGCCAAATATTGAGCAAAATCTCAAAATTTGCATCAATTAAACATATACTTAATAAAATAGAAAATGATCAATTCAAGATTATTGAGCTACTTCAAGAATTAATTGGAGATATCAAAAATTATGAACTAGAATTAAGAATAGAGAAATTAGAATCAAAATTTTCTAAAGATTTAGATGAAAATACTTTTAACGAATTAAGAGAATTAAAAAAATCACAAAAAATCAATTAAATCGACTAATTTAAATATGGATTTTTTTGGATATGTCATTATATAAGACTTCCTAACTTTATTGCTGTGGAAAGAATTATTACAAAATCATTTGCTAGACTAATGGGCCGAGGAGTCCATAGAGGCTTCATTACTTATGAGGAATTAAGTAAATCATTAGGAAAAAGAAATTTATCAACTGAAAATCTTTCTCAAGCATTCATTCATATTTTAAATGATAAAATTTCATTAGTTGAAAAAAAATCTGACTATAAAGTTTTGAGAAAGAAAGACTCCTCTTCTAAAGAAGATGGTAAGACAGTAGAGAAGAGTGACGATCCAATAAGAATGTATCTTAGAGAGATGGGAGGTGTTGAGCTTTTATCAAGAGAAGGTGAAATTGCGATTGCAAAAAGAATTGAGGCTGGGAAAGATGTAATGCTTAATGCATTATCTCAAAGTCCAATAACAGCCCAGCAGTTTTTTGACTGGGATATAAAACTTCAAAAAGATGAAATTCTAGTTAGAGAAATAATAGATATCGATACAAATTACACTGAAGATGAAGAAACTGGATCTGGCAACAAGAAAAAATCTGAAAGTGATACTTCAGAAGATAGCTCTAATGAAAATTCAGACGTTTCCGAAGATGAGTTTAATCCAACTTTAGCAGCAATGGAGAGTGAAATTAAACCAAAAGTTTTAAAAACTATTAATAATTTATCTAAAGAATATAATAAATTAATAAAATACCAAAATGAAAAGTTAGAATGCGTATTAAGTTCAAAAACATTTTCACAATCTAAAGATAAAAATTATAAAAAAATTGTTGATAATATTCTAAATAATATTAAATCTTTACAACTATCACCATCTGTCTTGGAGGAGTTGGTCCAAAAACACTATATAGAAAATAAAAAAATAATTTCTTTTGAGGGAAATTTACTAAGACTTGCTTTAAATAGTAAAATATCACGGGATGAATTTATAAAGTTTTATGTAGGCAATGAAATAAACCCTAATCTTAAAGTTTTTTTAGGAACAAATGAAGTATGGAAAAAATTTTTACAAAAAAATAAAGATGAATTTAAAAATATTAGAGAAAGACTAGTAGAAATTAGTAAGAAATTAGGAATTTCAGTAACTGATTATAAAAAATTAGTTAGCAGAATTCAAAAAGGTGAAAAAGAGTCGAGAATAGCTAAAAAAGAAATGGTTGAAGCCAATCTTAGACTCGTAATTTCTATTGCAAAAAAATATACAAATAGAGGCTTGCAATTCTTAGATTTAATTCAAGAAGGAAATATTGGTTTAATGAAAGCAGTTGATAAATTTGAGTATAGAAGAGGTTATAAATTTTCAACTTATGCAACTTGGTGGATAAGACAAGCAATAACGAGATCAATAGCAGATCAGGCAAGAACTATAAGAATCCCAGTTCATATGATCGAAACTATTAATAAAATTGTTAGAACTCAAAGATTAATCTTAAGTGAATTTGGCAGAGAGGCAACACCAGAAGAATTATCAAAAAAACTTAGAATGCCTTTAGATAAAGTAAGAAAGGTATTAAAAATCTCTAAAGAACCAGTTTCTTTAGAAAAGCCAGTTGGAGATGAAGAGGACAGCAGTCTAGGAGATTTTATTGAAGATACAAAGGCATTGGCACCGCTAGAGCAAGCAATAAAATCAAATTTAAGTGAAGCAACAACAAAAATCTTATCAACATTAACTCCAAGAGAAGAAAGAGTTTTAAGAATGAGATTTGGAGTTGGAATGAATACTGACCATACTCTTGAAGAAGTTGGATTACAGTTTTCAGTTACAAGAGAAAGAATAAGACAAATTGAGGCTAAAGCACTTAGAAAGCTAAAACATCCTAGCAGATCAAAACAACTTAAAAGTTTCTTAGAAAGTTAAATACTTGGGCCGTTAGCTCAATAGTAGAGTACTGCATTGACATTGCAGGGGTAGTTGGAGCGTAACCAACACGGCCCACCATTAAAAAATTGATAACCTTATAAAAATGTTATATTTAAATAATTAATTTTTGGGCCTGTAGCTCAGTTGGTTAGAGCAGTACACTCATAATGTATTGGTCCCAGGTTCGAGTCCTGGCGGGCCCACCATTAGCTTCTATTCTTTTTCTACGAATTTATTGAGGTTATTAAATAATACGTTTATATCTCCATCATTACTTTGGATAATTGAATTAAATTCTTCTTTTTGAACTTTAGCTAAACTAACACCTTCAATAACAACATCAATAATAAGAGGATTATCGGGATCTTTAGTCACAACCCTCCAATCTATTTTTAATTCAGGCTTATCTTCAGTTGCTAACAAGGTACTTGATACCATAGTATATTTGTCACTAAGTTTTTTTTGAGAATCTACACGTATTCTTGGATCAGTGTATTCGGCCAATCTACTTGAAAATGTTTTTAAAAAATATTTACTGAAAATTTCTAAATATTCTTCCTTCTTTTCATCTGACATATTTTTTCTATGTTTTCCAAGCGAATAAAACCCAATACCCCTTATATCAACAGTTTCATTAGCAATTGTTTTTAATATCTCCATTTTTTCTTCTTTGGATTGTCTTTTATTTAATGCTTCTGAGGCTCTGTCAGCTGTTTCTTGAACAAAAGAATATGGGTCGATTGCAAAAGAATTGTTAATATAAATAGAATTTATAAAAATTAATAAAAAAAAAAAGAAAGATTTTTTTTTATACATCGGTTTTTAATAAATTATTGTGTTTCGATTTCTTCCCAATCCGCATCGCCTTCATACAAAATCTCAATAGTTGCACTTGGTTTTGTATTTGCAATTTTTCTTTTTCTATCTTGTAAGTATAAACTTTTTACTGCAGCATAAAAATCCATCGAGTTTTTTTCAAGATTTTCAAATGATTCTATATTTTTTGCTCTAAAATCTACACCTGTTAAAACTTTTGTTAACATATAATCAGATTTGTCTAGAAATTCATTATTTCCGTGAGTAGAAACATTATAATAAGGGTCTCCACCCATTACATTTATAAATGAACCAGCAGTATCTCTAATAGTTGATGGTCCTAAAACTGGTAATACCAAATAACAACCTGAACCGACTCCCCAAACACCTAGTGTTTGACCATAATCCTCTTTTTCATACTCAGGGAAACCCATTGCTTGAGCTACATCAAATAGCCCAAAAATTCCTACAGTTGTATTAATAATAAATCTTCCTGTGTTAACTCCTGCTGTTTTAACTTGCCCTTGTAAAACGTTGTTTGGGATGGTTATGAGCGAAGAAAGATTAGTAAGCACATTACTTGTTCCAGATCTTATTGGAGCAGGTAAACTCCTATATCCCTTAGCAATTGGCTCAATTAGCAAATCGTCTAAGCCTTCATTAAAAGAGAAAACTGCGCGATTAATACCTTCAAAACAATCTTTTACTTGTCCATTTGTTTTTTTAGATAATTCGTTTTGACCATCACTATCCGCCATAGATGAGCTGGTTATAAACAATGATAAAATTACAATTTTTAAAATCCTGCTCATAATACAATTTTTATATGTACATCTTTATTAAAAGTAAATCTATATTTTGTGATATAATGACTTAAAATGTCCATAAAAACTTCACAAAATTACTCTCCAAATTTTTCAACCAGAAGAAGAAATCCAGAAAAGATAAAATACATTGTTTATCATTACACTGGAATGCGTAGCGAAAGTAAGGCCATAAAAAGACTAACAGATGACAGAGCAAAAGTAAGCTGTCATTATTTTATAAAAAGAAATGGTCAAATTATTTTAATGGTACCCGAGCTATATGAGGCTTGGCATGCTGGCAAATCTAAATGGAAAAAAGATATTTCTTTAAACAAAAATTCTATAGGAGTTGAAATAACAAATAAAGGACACGACTATGGGTATCAAAGTTATTCTAAGAAGCAAATATTATCATTAGTTAAATTAACAAAATATTTAATTAAAAAATATAAAATAAAAAGTTCAAATATTTTAGGACATTCGGATATTGCTTTTGAAAGAAAAAAAGATCCAGGGGAAAAATTTCCATGGAAACATTTGGCTATTAAAAATATCGGTATTTGGCATAAAATTGAAAAAAGAAAATTAAAAAAAATAAGAAAATTAACTATAAGTGATTTTGAAAGTAATATGTTTATAAAATATCTAAATAAAATTAGTTAAAAGTTTTCAAAGAAGGTTTAGGCAAGAGCTTGTAAATGGAAAAATAGATAAAGAATGCTTAATTATTGCTGAAAAATTAAGTAAATTGACTAAATAATTAATTTATCTTGAAATAAATAAAATAATGAATATTTTGATCTAGCCAGATAAACGACTTATCGCTTTAAAGTATTTTAAAGAGGAAAGTCCGGGCTCTACAAAGACACAGTGCCAGTTAATGGCTGGCGGGGGCAACCCCAGGGACAGTGCCACAGAAAATAAACCGCCTCATCAAGGCAAGGGTGAAAAGGTGTGGTAAGAGCACACCGGCTGATTGGTAACAAGCAGCGCATGGAAAACCCCACTGAGAGCAAAACTGAGTAGAGATGACATTGTTAGAAATAACTAAAAGCAGTCTTTGGCTAGTCATCAGGGTTAGTTGCTTGAGCCTTAAAGTGATTTAAGGCCTAGAGAAATGATAAGTTTAAATGACAGAACCCGGCTTATAGTTTATCTGGCATTTTTTAATTAATAATTTTCAATCCAAACGTTTCATTTTTGTTCTAAATAAACAGAACATTTTCCCCATAATATTAAGTATTGACGATTATCTATAAAACCCATAATATCCCATAAATACCCAAATATGGGTTATATTATGAGCTATGTTTTTATCTACTTACGAAAACAAACTGGACAAAAAGGGAAGGGTTTCTGTGCCGGCTTCTTTTAGATCTTACTTATCTAATTTAGGTTATAATGGTGTAATTTGTTATCCGTCTTTTAATAATCAATGCATAGAAGCATGGCCTCAAGATAGAATAGAAAAAATTTCAAATGCAATTGATACATTAAATCCATTTGAGGAAAAAAAAGATTATTTTGCAACATCAATACTATCAGAAAGCACAAATCTACAATTCGATAGTGAAGGCAGGATTTTACTTTCATCAAAATTATTAAAACATGCAAAAATCAAAAATAGCATGTTGTTTGTTGGACAAGGCAAAACTTTCCAAATATGGGAACCAGCAACTTTTGAAAAATTTAGGGTAACTGCGAAAAGAAAATCAAATATTCATCGAGCTAGCCTTAAATGGGAGAGACAATTTAATAACTAAAAAAGAGAGGGGATAATGACAATTAACTTTAAACAACCAGATATAAGAGAGTTAAAACCAAGAATACTTGTTATGGGAGTAGGTGGCGCAGGTGGAAATGCAATAAATGGAATGATCGAGCATGGCCTTCAGGGAGTAGAATTTATTGCTGTCAATACTGATGCTCAAGATTTAAAATTGAGTAAAGCACATACAAAAATTCAAATGGGTCTTAATGTAACTAAGGGTTTAGGAGCAGGAGCAAGACTAGACGTTGGTCAAGCATCAGCTGACGAGTCTTTAAATGATATTGTAAATATAGTTCAAGGTGCAAATATGGTTTTTATTACTGCAGGTATGGGTGGTGGAACTGGAACTGGTGCAGCACATGTAATTGCGAGAGCAGCTAAAGAACTAAATATTTTAACAGTTGGAGTTGTAACACTTCCATTTTTATACGAAGGGCCTTCAAGGATGAGAAGAGCACAACAAGGTCTGGAAGAATTAAGAAAACACGTTGATACAATTATTGTAGTTCCAAACCAAAATTTATTTAAAATTGCAAGTGAGCAAACAACATTTGAAGAATCTTTTGCGTTATCAAATGATGTATTATTGCATGGAGTTAAGAGTATTACCGATTTAATGGTTAGACCAGGGTTAATCAATCTTGATTTTGCTGATGTAGAAACAGTTATGAGTTCTATGGGCAAAGCTATGATGGGTACTGGTGAAGCCGAAGGAGAAGGTAGGGCAGTTAAAGCTGCAGAAGCTGCAATACATAATCCACTAATAGATGACTACACTTTAAAAGGAGCAAAAGGATTATTGGTAAATATAACAGGTGGAAAAGATCTAAAACTTTTTGAAGTTGATGAAGCTGTCAATAAAGTTAGAGCCGAAGTTGACTCAGATGCAGAATTAATAATAGGAGCAATAACAGACTCTGCTCTTGATGGAAAAATGAGAGTTTCCATTGTAGCAACATCTTTAGACGGACAACAACCTGAATCAAAATCAGTTATAAACATGGTTCATAGAATACAAAATAGAAATCCAGGATATTCGGAACCACAAAATTCAGAGTCTCATCAATCTTTTAATTTTTCTTCTAGTACAGCTGTACCAATATCAGAAGGCGCAACAGCATTAAAATTAGATAATGAAGTACAAGAAGAAACTGTAAACGAATTTCAAAACTTTGAACAATCAGAGAATGACACGATTGAAAATAGTTCAATGTCTGAAGCAATTCTTGATGAAGTTAAAATTGAAGAAAAAACTGAAACTTCTGAAGAGCTAAAAGATTCAAACGGATTAGAAAATTTTGGCATCGAAGAGGATAACTTTGAACTCTTTAATTCTGATAATGAAGAAAATTCATCAGAACAATCATTGGATGTCAGCGAAGAAACTAGCCCTGATGAAGATGATTTAGAGATACCGGCATTTTTAAGAAGACAAAAAAATTAATGGTCTTCAAAAAAATAAATGAATGCCACCATAAAACTTGAAAATGTAAATCATTTTCCAGTTTTGCTAAATGAAGTAATTAGCATAATTTCCCCTCTATATGGTGGCACATTTATTGATTGTACTTTTGGTCAAGGTGGCTACTCACAAAAAATTTTAGAAAATAAAAATAATTCAATATTTGCTATAGATAGAGATCAAAATTCAGTAAATACAGTTAATCAATTTAAAATCAAATATAAAAAAAGATTTAATTTTAAAAATATAAAATTTAGTGAAATCACCAATATACAGTCAAATTTAATCAATCTAAAAGGAATTATTTTTGACCTTGGTTATTCAACAACACAAGTTAAAGATTTAAAAAAAGGTTTATCATTTAATAGTAAAGGCAGACTTAATATGAAGATAGGTTTAAATAATTTTTCTGCTCATGAAGTAATACATAAATTAGATCAAAAAGAAATTTCAAAAATATTAAAAATATTCGGTGAGGAGAAAAAAAGCAATATTATATCAAAAAAAATAGTATCAATTAGAAAAAATAAAAATATTCAAACTGAAGATTTAGTTAGTATAATAAATTCTGTAAAAAAAAATAAATATTCAAAAACACATAATGCTACCAAAGTATTTCAGGCACTAAGAATTTTTGTAAATAATGAAATTAGTGAACTAATTTATGGATTAATTAATGGTTTTAAAATTTTACCAGTTGGTGGAGTTATTGCGATTGTAACATTTCATTCATTAGAGGATAAAATAGTAAAGTTTTTCTTAAAAAATTATTCTGAAATAAAAAATGAATCTAGATATTTACCTTCAAAAAATAAAAAAAAAATTTTATTCAATTTAATAAATAAAAAACCAATTGTACCAACTGAAAAAGAAATAAAACTTAATCCATCTTCACGATCAGCCAAATTAAGATATGGGATAAAAGTAAATAATAGTTCAGATTTTTCTGATTTAATATCGAAATTTAAATATTTAATAGATATCGAAGATTTAGCAAAAAAATTATGAAAAAAATAATTTTTTCTACAATAATAATTTTTTTAATTTTTTTTACATCAATAATTAAAAATTCAACAAAAAAAATTGATAATAAAATTTTTAATTTAAAAGAAGATATCAGATTATTGAACGAAAAATATGAACTAGTTCTTTTAGATTATAATTTTCTAAGTTCGCCAAAAAAATTAAATGAATATCAAAAGAAATATTTTGAAGATGATCTAATACCCTTAGATATTCAAAGTTTATTTGAAATAGTTGTAGACGATAAAGAAATATATACAAAAAAAATAGGTAAAGAACTTGAATAAGAATAAAAATTTAATAATTGAAGAATATGATAATCAATTTTTATACCAATCGAAAAAATCTAACCTAAATATTTCTTTTAACAGAGTTGCTTTTATTTTCTTTGTATTTGGAATTGTTTCAATTATATTCTCTATCAAAGCTGTATATTTAGGATCGCTAACAAAAAGTATAAAAAATTTAAATTTACAAGAATCTGAATTTCGATCTACAATTATTGATAGAAATGATAATATAATTGCAAAAACAATTATTACTTCAAATATTGGAATAAATCCTAAATTAGTTATAGATAAAAAAAAATTATTAATAAATTTAAAATTAATTTTTCCAAAAAAATCAGCAAATGAATTTAAAAGAATTAAAAAAAATCTAGAAGGTAAAAAATTTTTTTACGTCAAAAAAAAAGTAAGCCAAGAGCAGCTTGATGAATTGATTTTATTGGGGGATAAAGCAATAATTTCTGAGCAAAAAATTTCTAGAATTTATCCTCATGAAAATTTATTTAGTCATATAGTAGGTCAAATAGATGATGATAATAATGGAATATCAGGTTTAGAAAAATCTTTTGATAAAGATTTAAAACAAAAAAAACTTCCATTAAAACTTACTTTAGATACCGACATACAATATCTCATAAGAGAAGAATTAAAAAAATCAGAGGAAATTTTTAAAAATATAGGCAGTGCTGCAATTTTGATAAATGTAGAAAATGGAGAAATTTTGTCATTAGTTTCATTGCCAGATTTTGACCCAAATAAGAGAAAAGAAATATCAGATAAAAACTTTATAAATAGAGCAACAAAAGGAGTTTACGAATTTGGCTCTGTTTTTAAAACTTTTACATTGGCTGCAGCTTTTGATGACAAGATTATTGAGCCTCTAACAGAATTTAATGATTTACCAAAATCTTTAACTTGTGCTGGATTTCCAATAAGGGAATATGACAATAAGATACCTTCAAATTTGACAGCTGAACAAATTTTGATCCGATCTGGAAACGTAGGCTCTGTCAGAATTGGTCAAAAAGTAGGAGAAGAAAAATTTAGATTATTTCTATCAAAAATTGGTGTCCTAGATAAAATTAATTTTGATATTGAAGAGGTTGGAAAACCAATTAAATTTAATTGGGGCAAATGTCCTCTTGCAACTGCCTCTTTTGGTCATGGTATTACAACAACACTGCTTCAATTAGCTAAAGCTTATTCAATTATAGTTAATGGAGGTTATAAAATTCAACCAATTCTGATTAAAAAAGAAAAAGAAAATAAGAAAGAAAAAATTTTAAATGATGAAGTATCTAGAAAAATTTTACCTATTTTAAGAAAGATCGTAACCACTAAAGAAGGAACCGCTTCCTTAGCCAATGTTAATGGTTATGAAATTGGAGGAAAAACTGGAACAGCTCAAAAAAGCGTAGATGGCAATTATTCAAAAAAAAAATTAAATACCTTTGTATCTGTATTTCCTACATCTAAACCAAAATTTGTATTAGCAGTAATGTTGGATGAACCAAAAACAAATAAAGATTATATTTATCACTATAGAGATGGGTCTAATATAAAATATACGGGCACCCCATTTAATACTGCAGGTTGGACCACAGTTGAAGTTACAGGTCACATTATAGAAAATATTGGACCTATTTTAGCCACAAAATATTAAGATTTTAAATTTGATCAATGGACATTGGAAAATTATTCAAAAAACTACCAAAAGAATATCACTCCCATAAATTTACGGGAATTTGTTTAGATAGTAGGGATTGTAAGAAAGGAGATTTATTTCTTTCAATAAATGGAGAAACTAAAAATGGAAATCAATTTATCAATCATGCAATTAAAAAAGGAGCAAAAATCATTATATCAAATTTAAATTTTCAAGGAAAAAAAAATAATGTTTTATTTATAAAAAATAAAAATGTTAGAAAATTAGCTTCCGAAATATCATCAAAATTTTATAATAAAAAACCTAATAACTTAATTGCGATTACAGGTACAAATGGTAAATCATCAATTGCAGATTTTTATTTTCAAATACTTAAAAATAATAAAATAAATGCAGCCTCTATTGGTACACTTGGGATAAAAACTAAAAAAAATAAAAAGCAAACAATAAATACTACCTTAGATCCAGTAACAATTAATAAAACCTTATTTTCTATTTTTAAAAAAAAAATAAAAAATACAATTTTAGAAGCTTCTAGCCATGGTTTAAAACAGCATAGGCTTGATGGAATAAAATTTGATATCTCAATTTTTACAAATTTATCAAGAGATCATTTAGATTATCACAAAACATATAAAGATTATTTAAATTCAAAACTAATTTTATTTAATAAACTTACAAAAAAAAATGGGTTCATAATTTATGATAATGACATACCACAATCAAAAATACTTGAAAAAATTTGCTATAAAAAAAAAATTAAATCAATAACTATTGGAACTAAAAACTCTGATTTAATAGTAAATAAACATCAATACGATGGAGGTTTACAAAAAGTCGAATTTGTATTTAATAAAAAAAAATACCTATTAAGCACAAGTTTAATTGGCAAAATTCAAATTAAAAATCTTTTATTTTCAATTTTGGCTGCAAATAAAAGTAAAATAAAATTTGAAAAAATTATTAAGTCTATTGAAAAAGTAAAACCAATTGATGGAAGACTTGAAAATATTGGTAGGATCAAAAATAACTCTAAAGTTATTTTAGATTATGCTCATACTCCTGGCGCTCTTAAATGTGCATTGGAAAGTCTTAGAGATCAATTTCCTTTAAGTTCAATTTCAATAGTCTTCGGTTGTGGAGGAAATAGAGATAAAATCAAAAGACCTTTAATGGGTAGAGTTGCAAACCAATATTGTAGTAAAATTTATTTAACTGACGATAACCCTAGATATGAAAATCCAAAAAAAATAAGAAATGAAATTAAAAATACAATTGATAATTTAAAACTAATTGAGATTTCATCTCGAAAAAAAGCAATTGAAAATGCAATAGATAATTTAAAAACTGGAGATATTTTGTTGGTTGCTGGAAAAGGTCATGAAACATATCAAGAGCAAAAAGGTAAAAGAAAAATTTTCTCTGACAAAAATTATATATTCAAAGCAATAAATAAAAAAAATAAAAAACTATTTAAAGATTGGAAAATTAATATTTTAAATGAAAAGTGCAATTTGGGTAAAATTCGTAAAAACATAACAATAAATAAAGCTTCTATAAATTCAAAAAATGTAAAAAAGAATGATATTTTTTTTGCAATCAAAGGTCCTAAAAAAGATGGCAACAATTATTCAGATGAGTCAATAAAAAGAGGAGCTGCTTTAGCTGTAGTAAATAAAATAGGTAAGCAAAATAGATTAAAAAAAATAAAAGTAAAAAATACCTTAAAAATTTTAACAAATTCATCAAAAGAAGTAAGGAAAATTTCGACAGCAAAATTTATATCTATTACAGGCAGTTCTGGAAAAACTTCTCTAAAAGAACTTTTGTCATTTAGCTTGAATAAACTAGCCCAAACTACAAAATCAACTAAATCATTCAATAATAAATACGGAGTTCCTTTAAGTTTATTTAATGTAAATAAAAATGATAAGTTTGCTGTTCTTGAAGTAGGGATGGATAAACCTGGAGAAATAAATAATTTGACAAAAATTATAAGACCAAATGTTGGAATTATTACAAATATATCATATGCACATATTAAGAACTTTAAAAATCTAGATGGAATTGCTTTAGCAAAATCAGAAATTATGAATAATATTATTAGTGGAGGTAAAATTATACTTAACCAGGACGATACATATTATAATTTTTTGAAAAAAATTGCCCAAAAAAAAAATTTAAAAGTAATTTCTTTCAGTAAAAAAAATAAAAAATCTGATGTTTATATAAAAAAAATAATTACAAATAAAAATTATTTTAAATTTTTTGTAAATATAAGAAATAAAACTAAAAGATTTTTAATTGAGAAAAAATTGTATCCTTATTTCTATAACATTTTAGCATCAATATCTTTAATAGCCGAATTCTACAAAATAGAAAATATAAATGAAAAAATATTTGATAAATTTAAATTACCTGATTCACGTGGTGATCAAAAAAAAATAAAATTAAGTAATAAGAAAATATGGTTAACTGATGAAAGTTATAATTCAAACCCTTTATCTTTAAAATTTTCTATAGAAAATTTTAATAAACAATATAATAGAAATAAATATCTTATATTAGGCGATATGCTAGAACTTGGGAAATTTTCAAAAGTACTTCACAAACAAGTTGCAAAAATTATTAATAAAACTTCAATAAAAAAAGTCTATGTTATTGGAAAGCATATAAAAGAAACTTTTTATGGTATTAATAGTAAAAAACGTGGTTCAATTTTAAATAATAAAAATGAAATCTATGAATTGATTAAAAATCAGCTTAAAAATAATGATCACCTAATGATAAAAGCCTCAAATTCAACTGGGTTGAATATTGTTGCTTCAAATATTAAAAAAGGAAAAATCAATGTTATATAATTTATTCTCAAACCTTGTTGAAACCTATCCAATTTTAAATGTTTTTAAATATCTAACTGTAAGAACTGGGCTATCAATGTTTACATCAATGATAGTAGTTTTTTTTATTGGAGAACCAATAATAAGATATTTCGCCAATAAAAAAATACACAATCCTATTAGAATTGATGGACCATCGGATCATATAGTAAAAAAAATTGGAACTCCTACAATGGGTGGAGTTTTAATTTTAATTGGTATTTTTTCAGGAGTATTGTTGTGGTCAGATTTATACAATCCTTATAATTGGTTTTTATTTTTTATTGTAGGAGCCTTAGGAACTCTTGGTGCATTTGACGATTATAAAAAAATTAAAACTGGCAACTCTAATGGTGTTTCATTTAAATTTAAATTAATTTCACAAATTTTGATAGCTTTAATAGGAATTTATATATTATACAATTTTACAAATTCAGATGAAATTACCAATTTATATTTTCCTTTTTTTAAAAATTTGGCAATTAATCTTGGATGGTTTTTCATTCCATTTTACTTATTTATAATTGTTGGTTCATCAAATGCTGTGAATTTAACAGATGGGCTAGACGGACTAGCAACTGTTCCAATTATTTTAGTTGCAGCTTGTTTTGCTTTTATAAGTTACGTAACAGGAAACATAGTATTTTCCGATTATTTACACATACCATATATTGAAGGAGTAGGAGAAGTTGCAGTATTCTGTGGATCTATTATTGGAGCATGTATTGGTTTTTTATGGTTTAACGCACCACCAGCAAAAATTTTTATGGGAGACACAGGCTCTTTGGCTTTAGGAGGATCTCTAGGTGCAGTAGGTATAATTACTAAGCATGAAATTGTTCTAGCTATAACTGGTGGACTATTTGTTTTAGAGGCTGTTTCAGTGATTGTTCAAGTTATTTCATTTAAATTAACAGGAAAAAGAATTTTTAAAATGGCACCCATTCACCATCATTTTGAAAAAAAAGGATGGCCAGAATCAACAGTGGTAATTAGATTTTGGATTATCTCCATAGTGCTTGCTATGATTGGTTTAGCCACATTAAAACTTAGATAATGTTCAACTTAAATCAAAATCTAAAAAATAAAAATTTTTTAATTTATGGTTTTGGAAAAAGTGGAAAAGCAACATTCAAATATTTAAAAAAAAAAAATAAAGTTTCAATATACGATGATAACAAAAAAGTTAAAAAAGTTAATATTTCGGTAGATGAAATAAATCAAACAACATTTGATTATATAGTACTAAGCCCTGGAATTGATATTAACAAATGTAAATTAAAAAATTATCTGAAAGAAAATAGAAGTAAAGTAATTACTGATTTAGATATATTTCATTTAAATAATCCAAATAATTTAAAAATTACAATAACTGGCACAAATGGCAAATCAACAACTTCAAAGTTGCTATTCGAAATTTTAAAGGATCAAAAAAAAAATGTTATACTTTGTGGTAATATTGGAACACCTATATTGTCTAACAGAAAAATTAATCCCACAACAATCCTAGTAATTGAAGCTTCTTCATATCAAATAGATTACAGTCAGCATTTCAAAACAGATTATGCGTTTATTTTAAATATAAAACCAGATCATCTAGAAAGACATAAATCAATTCAAAAATATGCTCATGCTAAATTTAAACTTATATTGAATCAAAATAAAAATTCATACGCATTAATTGATAATAATAAATTTTTAAATAAAGAAATAAAAAAATATAAAGTTAATTCTAAAATAGTTAAAATAAATTTTAAAAATAAAATCAGTCAATTAATTTCAAACAATTATTTTGATAATTTAAATAATTTAGAAAATTTGTCTTTTATTTTAAGCTTTTCAAAAATATATAAACTTAATAAATTTAAATTATTTAAAACTATTAATAAATTTCAAGGTTTAAAATATAGACAGCAAATAATTTATAAAAATAAATTTGTTACTGTCATTAATGATTCAAAGTCTACAAGTTTTTCCTCGAGCGTAAACTTACTTAAATCATATAAAAATATTCATTGGATAGTTGGAGGTTTAGCAAAAAAAGGAGATAAATTCGAACTTCCCAGAAAGTATTATAAAAATATTAAATGTTATACTTTTGGAAGAAATATTAAATTTTTTAATACAATTTTAAAGAAAAAAGTTCTAACAAAATCTTTCAAAAAACTAGAAAATATTTTAAATGAAATATCAAATGAAATTAAACTAAATAGGCATCTCCACTCTTACGTTTTGTTTAGCCCCTCAGCAGCATCGTTTGATAAATTTAAAAATTTTGAAGATAGAGGAAAATATTTTAATTATTTAATTAAAAAACAAAAATTTATTAAAAAAATAAATGCTAGATATTAGTAAAATTTTTAATTTTTATTATGGATGGTGGAAAAATATTGATAAATTTATTTTATTTTTAATTTTTTTTCTATTTTCACTTGGGCTATTTTTTTCTTTAGTATCAACATCGATCATTGCATCAGATAAATTGAATACAAATACTTATTATTTTTTTATTAAGCATTTTTTATTTATTATTCTTGGTATTTCAATTTTGATAATTTTTTCTGCGATTGAATTAAAAAAATTATTAAAATTATCAACAATTTTATTTTTAATTTTTTTTGTTTTTTTAGCTCTTGTTCCAATAATTGGAGTAGAGGTAAAAGGATCAGCTAGATGGATAGACCTACCTTTTATTCCTAGATTTCAACCAATTGAAATTTTAAAGCCATTTTTAATAATAATGATATCAACAATTATTGCAGCGAATAATCAAAAAAATATTTATTTTAAATATTTATTTAGTTTAATTTTAATTCTTCCTGTAATTTTATTGCTAATATATCAACCAGATATTGGACAAACTATGTTGATTATTCTTACATGGTTTTGTTTGATATTTGTATCAGGAATAAATTTATTATTTTTCTTCTCGTTTTTTGGCTTAACATTTTCAGTTTTAATTTATTTAATTTTATATGTTTCAAAATTTGAATATATTAAGAGAAGATTATTTTCGTTTTTTGACCCCAATTCAGGAAACAGTTATCAATCCGAAAGAGCCTCAGAAGCAATATCAAATGGAGGTTTTTTTGGCCAAGGAATAGGAGAAGGAACTTTGAATTCTAAGGTTCCTGAGGCGCATACAGATTATATTATTTCTGTAATATCAGAAGAATTTGGAGTTATAATTGTTTTAACCATTATGTTAATTTTTTTAATATTTTCATTTAACATAATAAAAAAAATAGATAAGGAAAATGATAATAAAGTTAAATTAATTTTAGTAGGAGTTGTATCAATAATTTTATTTCAAACTTTTATTCATGTAGGTGTAAATATTAGAATACTACCAACTACAGGTATGACCTTGCCCTTTTTAAGTTATGGTGGATCCTCAATTATTAGTACTTCAATACTATCAGGCATTATACTCAATCTTACAAAAAGAAAAATAAACTAGTGAAAAAAAAAATTTTAATTTCTACAGGTGGTTCAGGAGGACATGTAATTCCTGCCATCAGCTTATATGAACATCTAGAAAATAAGTTTGAAATATTTTTATCCACAGATAAACGTGGAACTAAATTTATTAATAAAAATATTTATAAATATAAATTAATTGAAATCCCAAGAATTACAAAAAATATATTTAAGTTACCTTATTATATATATTTTCTTTTAATTTCTTTTTTTAAGTCATATTTTTTTTTAAAAAATAATAATATTGAATTGTTAATTAGTACTGGTGGATATATGTCTTTACCACTTTGTATTGCCTCAAAAATTTTAAACATCAAAATTATACTATTTGAACCAAATATGGTTATAGGAAGATCAAACAAATTTTTTATTAAATTTTCAAAAAAAATAATTTGTTATTCAAATAATATAATAAATTTTCCACAGAAATATAAAAACAAAATTTTTGTTACCGCTCCACTTTTAAGAAAAAAAATATATGATCAAAAAAAAAATTCAGAAAAAAAAATTAATAATCCTTTTAAAATATTAATAATAGGAGGCAGTCAAGGAGCAGAATTTTTAGATAATGAAATAAGTAAAACTCTATGTGAAATATTTAATTTACATAAAATTTCATTAGTTCAACAAATAACTAATAATGAAAGAAAAATATTAATAAAGAAAAAATATAATCAATTAGGAATTCAAAATGAAATATTTAGTTTTGATGAAGAAATATTTAGAAAATATCATGAAATTGACTTTGCAATTACTAGATCAGGAGCATCAACCATATCTGAACTAATTTTTTTTAATATACCATTCCTTGCTATACCATTGCCAAAATCAAAAGATAATCATCAATTCTACAATGCAAAAAATTTTTATGACCAAAATTTTTGTTGGTTAATAAACCAGTTTGACTACAAAAGTGACTATTTGAAAGAACTTATTGATAATATTATCCAAAATCCTCAAAATTATTTTGAAAAAAAAAATAACATGATTAATTATTCTTATCAAAACACTTGGAATAATATAAATCAAAGCTTACTAGATTTAATAAATGAAAATTAAATTAGCAAAATCTGAACTTATCCACTTTATTGGTATTGGAGGTATTGGTATGAGTGGTTTAGCATTAATAATGAAAGACTTAGGTTTTAAAATTCAAGGAAGTGATATTTTAAGCAATAAAAATATTGAGAGAATTAAGCAAAAAAAAATTAAAGTATTTATAGGACATAAAAAGCAAAATATTAATAAATCAACTATTTTAGTTATTTCATCAGCAATAAAAAATAATAATCCTGAATTATTATCTGCAAAAAAAAGAAAAATTCCTATTTATAAAAGAGGAGAAATGTTAGCAAATGTAGTTTCATTAATGAAAAATATAGTTGTTGCCGGATCTCATGGTAAAACAACAACTACGTCTCTAATATCAAGTATTTTTACACATGCAAAAATAGATCCAACAGTTATCAATGGTGGAGTTCTTAATTCTTTTAGCGGATCTGCAAAATTAGGAAAAAGTAACTGGTGCATTCTTGAATCAGATGAATCTGATGGAAGTTTTACACAAATACCTCAAACTTACTCTATAGTAACAAATATTGATAAAGAACATTTAGATTTTTATAAATCTATTGAAAACTTAAAAAAAAATTTTATTAATTTTATAGAGAAAACACCCTCATTTGGAAAAGCTTTTATTTGTTTAGATGATAATATTAATAAAGAAGTAATAAAAAAAATTAAAAATTTCAATTATAATACATATGGTGTAAATAAATTTTCTAATTTTAACATTTTTAATATTACTCAAAAAGAAAATTATTCATCATTTGATATAAAAATTAATTTACCATCCTCAAAAATAAATTATATAAAAAATATAAAACTACCTCTTATTGGACTTCATAATATTAGAAACTCTACAGCAGCAGCTGCAGTGGCATTTTCAGTAGGCATACCAAATAAAATTATAAAAAAAGGTTTAGAAAATTTTTCTGGAGTACAAAGAAGGTTTACTAAAATTTTTTCATATAAAAATGTTCCTTTTTATGATGATTATGCTCATCATCCAACAGAAATAGGCGAAGTTTTAAATGGCGTTAGAGAAGTTTATAAAAACAAAGAGATTATTTGTATATTTCAACCTCATAGAATTTCAAGAGTAAAAAATTTGCAAGAAGAATTTACAAAATCTTTTAAAAAAGCCGATACAATAATTTTGTGCCCAATATACAAAGCAGGAGAGAGTCTAAATTTAGGATTTAGCTACAATAGTTTTGCAAAAAAAATAATAAAAAACTCTAAAGTCAAACTAATATTAATTCAGAATAATCTTGATCTAATTAAATATGTTAAACAAAATATATATGGGGATAAAATTGTTATTGGTATGGGCGCTGGATCTATATCTAATTGGATAAGAGAATTGCCAAAAAATATTAAATGAATAATGATCAAATTTATAAAGGGAAGTTTAAAAGTTTAAGTGGAAAAATATATTTTAATCATAGTATAAAAAAACTAAATTGGTTTAATATAGGTGGAAATGCTAAAATTTTTTTTAAACCAGATACTCTTCAAGATTTAATTAAATTTTTAAAAATAAATAATAATGAAAGTTTCTTTGTAATTGGAGCTGGCTCAAATGTTTTATTTAAAGACGATATATACGAGGGTACAGTTATAAAATTAAATAAAAATTTTTCTAGAATATCTTTACTAGATGAAAATACTATTATTGCAGGAAGTGGAGTTATTGATAAAAAATTATCAGAATTTGCAAAAGAAAATAGTATTAGCGGGTTAGAATTTTTATCTTGTATACCGGGCAGTGTTGGTGGTGGTATAAGAATGAATTCAGGGTGTTTTGGTAGAGAATTTAAAGATATATTAATTTCTGTTCAGGCAGCAAAAAAAACTGGTGAAATAATAACAATTCCATCAAAAGATATAATTTTTAGTTATAGGAAATGTAACTTACCAAAAGATTTAATTTTTCTAAGTGCATCATTTAGAGGAGTTAAGAAAAGTAAAGAAATAGTTGAAAAAGAAATGAATAATTTAAAACAAAAAAAAGAAATGTCACAACCTACTAGAGTGAAAACAGGTGGAAGTACTTTTAAGAATCCAATAGAACAAACAAATAAGAAAGTTTGGCAAATAATTAAACACTCAGTACCAACAGATGTAAAATTTGGTGATGCAATAATATCTGATAAACATGCAAATTTTTTTGTCAACAAAGGAAATGCAACTTTTAAAGATATGAAAAAACTTATAAATTTTGTAAGAAAAGGTGTTCAAGAACAAACTGGAATAAATTTAGAATTAGAAATTATTTTAGTTGAATAAATGAAAAAAAAAATTTTAATTATTGCAGGTGGTTTTTCCAAAGAAAGAGAGATTAGTTTAAAAACTGCAAAAGGTGTTTTTAATGCAATTAAAAAAAAATATATTACAAAAATTTGCGAACCTAATGGAGAACTAATTAAAAATTTAAGAGCTTTCAAACCAAATGTAGTATTTAATGCACTTCATGGAAGATATGGTGAAGATGGTTATATACAATCAATTTTAGAGTTGGAAAATATTAAATATACTCACTCGGGAGTCCTTTCTTCATCAATTGCAATTGATAAAGAATTATCTAAAAAAATTTTTAAAAAAGAGAAAATTTTAACACCTCAATATTTTAAATATAAATTTCATAATTCAGAAAAAAAGTCTTTTTTAATAAATAAAATTAAAAAAAAAATTGGTTTCCCGGTAGTCATAAAACCATTCAATGAAGGATCTAGCGTTGAGGTATACATATGCAACGAAAGAAATATTTTAAAAAAATTAAATAAACTTTTACCTTATAAAGAAATAATGATTGAAAAATATATACCAGGAAGAGAGATCCAAGTTGCAATTATGGGCAAACGAAAATTAGGAGCAATAGAGCTAGTGCCAAAGAGAAAATTTTATGACTACCAAGCAAAATATAATATTAAATCAAAAACCAAACATATTATACCTGTCAAAATTGAAAAAAAAAAAATGAAACAAGTATTAAGTATTGCTTTAAAGGCACATAAAGTAATTGGATGTAGAGGCGTAACCAGATCAGATTTTAAATATTATAATAATAAATTTTATCTTTTAGAAATTAATACACAGCCAGGTATGACATCATTATCTCTAGTGCCAGAAATTGCACGATATAATAACATTTCTTTTTTAAATTTAATTGAATGGATTATTAAAGATGCATCAACAAAAAGATAAAAAAAAGTATTTTTTATTCCTTTTTTTAATTCTTGTTTTACTATCATCAACTAATAATCAAAAGTTTATGGAACAAAAGTCATCTATTTTAGACTTAAAATCGATCAAGGTTTCTGGATTAGATAATTCAACAAATGCTGAAATTGAAGATAATTTAAATTTTCTAAAAAATACAAATATGTTTTTCCTTAATAAGGAAATTTTAGATGATCAACTAAAAAAATATAATTTTATCGAATATTATAATATCTTTAAGCTCTACCCATCTACGATCGAGCTAAAATTAAAAAAAACAAAATTTCTAGCTCGTACTTTTAAAAATGATGAAATATTACTAATTGGTTCTAATGGTAAGTTTATTAATATTAATAATTTTAATAATATAGAAAACTTACCTATGGTATTTGGAAAATTTACTTCGGAAAAATTTTTAAACTTTAAAAACACTTTTAACCAATCTAATTTAGATTATGACATTATTAAAGAAATTTTTTTTTTTCAAAGCGGGAGAATAGATATTAAAACAAAAGATAATATTCTTATTAAATTTCCGTTACAGAATTTATATGATGCTATGCTTTTAACGCACAAAATAATTAATGATGAAAAATTTAAAAAGAATATAATTGATTTAAGAGTACCAAATCAGCTAATTTTATCTAATGAGTGAAAAAAATTTTAAAGTATTTGTTGACTTTGGCTCATCAAAAATAAGATTGGGTATTTTTAATAAAGATAATACAAAAAATATAATTACCCTAGAGGAAAAATGTACTTCAAGCTTTGATAAAAAAGACTTTAATATAGATCATTCAAAAGAAGTAATTAAAAACCTAATTAAGTCAGCTGAAAAAAGAATTGAAAAACATATAAATAAAATCAATTTAATGATTGATACTACAGATATGTTTTCAGTAGATATTTCTTTAAAAAAAATTTTTGATATGAAAAAAAATATACAAGATGATATTCAATCAATATTACAAGAGGCGAAAAATACAGTTCAAAAAAATTATTATAATAAAAAAATTATTCATATGATCGTTAAAAAATATTCTTTTGACGATAAAATATTTTATGAAGCGCCTATTAAAAATTTAGATTATAAATCATTAGTTTTAGAAATTAAATTTATTTGCATGTCAAAAGAGGTTTACGAAATATTAGAAAGCTCTTTCAATGAAAATTATTTAACAGTTGAAAATGTATACTGTTCAAGTTATGTAAGATCTGCAAATTATAATAAATATTTTGATAACTATAAAAAAAAAGTCATTATAGATATAGGTTTTAAAAAAAGTGCTATAGTTATTTTTGAGGAGAAAAGATTACTATATTTTAATATTATTCCCGTTGGTGGAAAACATATTACAAATGATATTTCTTTACTTTTGAAAATATCTTCAGATAAAGCTGAAACCTTAAAAAAAAACTTAAATAAATCTGAAACTACTTTTCTTGATAAATCTGTTCAAAATGAAGAAAGTCAAACCCCAGAATTAACAAACCAAATAATTTTTGCGAGAGTTGATGAAATAATAAAACTAAATTTAACAAATGAATATTTTAACCAATTCTTTGACAAGAATGATTTATGCGCATTAATTTTTATTGGCGAAGGGTCAAATATTTTAAATAAAAATTCAATTTACTTAGAGGAAAAATTTGATTTTTTTAATGAAATTAGTGTTTATGAGGAAAATTCATCTATAATTTGTGAGTCTGGATACAATTTTAATAAGTCTTACAACTTTCAAGAGGTAAATTTTTTTCAAAAAAAACAGAAAAATAAGGGTTTTTTTGAAAAAATTTTTCATCTTTTTAACTAGTTTCTGTATTTTCTTGTAATATTTGTTGAATTTTTTTGAGTTTAAATAGCGTGTATCTATATCCACATGAGCTCTTTAAATCAAAAAACGTTAAAATCCGCTGTAAAATTTGATGGAGTGGGTCTGCATACTGGTAAAAAAGTATCAGTGAAAGTCTTACCATCAGAACCAAATACTGGAATAATTTTTAAAAGAGTTGATTTAAAAAAAAACAATATAATCATACCAAATGTATTTAATGTAACTAATGCAACATTGTGCACAACAATTTCGAATGAATTTGGAGTCACTGTATCGACAATTGAACATTTAATGGGTTCATTTTATGGATTAGGAATAGATAATGCATTAGTAGAAATAAATTCTCAAGAAGTTCCAATAATGGATGGATCAGCGAAAGTTTTTGTAGAAAAATTTTTAAATGCAGGTTTTAAAAAAAGTAATTTACCAATCAAAATAATTAAAATAAAAAATAACGTAAGTATAAAAGATGGATCAAAATTTATATCTATAGATAAATCGAATGTGAGTTTGGATATAGATTTTGAGATTAAATATTCAAATTCATTTATAGGAAGCCAAAAAAATAAAATTAATGTTTATGAAAATGATTTGTTAGATATATACAATTCAAGAACCTTTTGCCTTTATGAAGATATAGAAAATTTAAGAGCTAATGGGTTTGCCAAAGGAGGAACTTTGGATAATGCGATCGTAGTAAAAGAAAAAAGCATATTAAATAAAAATGGATTAAGAAATAATTTAGAGTTTGTAAATCATAAAATTTTGGATTGTATGGGAGATTTATATTTATCAGGATATAAAATTGTTGGATCTATCAAATGTTCTCAAGGAGGCCACAGTCTAACTAATAAACTTTTAAGAAAAGTATTTAGTGATAAAACTAATTTTTCTATATTTGAAATTAAAGAAAAAACCATTCCTCATGTATATATCGATAAAACGGTATTAAAATCTATTGCTTAATAATTAGAAATTTTTCAAAATTCTGATAAAAATTTGTAATGAAATTTTTTATTAAATGTTCTCTTATTCTATTATTAATTTTAAATGTTTCATGCAAGAATAAAGATACAAATAAATTAATTATTGCTGAAGAAGAATTAGATATCCAAATGATCAAAGCCTACAAGGAAGGCTTGGAACTTTTGAATAAAGGAGATGGTCTTGGAGCATCCAAAAAATTTAATGACGCAGAATTATTATATCCCCAATCAATATGGGCACCTCGATCTTCATTGATGTCAGCTTATAGTCTTTATAGCTCAATGTATTTTATTGATGCAGTTTATGAAGCTGAAAGATTTTTAAAAGTTTATCCAAAACACGAAAGAGAAGTTTATGCACATTATCTTCTAGCAATATCTTACTATGATCAAATTATAGATGAAAAAAAAGATTTAAATCCATTGATAAAAGCAAAGGAAAATTTTGAAATAGTAGTAGATAAATATCCAAATTCTGACTTTGCATTTGATTCAAAACTTAAATTATCAGCAATTCAAGAAATATTAGCTTCGAAAGAAATGTATACAGCAAAGTATTATTTCGAAAGAGAAAAATGGATACCAGCAATTAATAGATACAAAAATGTAATTAATAAATATCAAACTACTATTTATGTTGAAGAGGCTTTGCATAGATTAGTAGAAATTCATTATGTCATTGGACTTGAAGATGAGGCAAAAAAATATGCAGTTTTGTTAGGTTACAATTATAAAAGTAGTGATTGGTATGAAGAATCGTATAAAGTGTTTAATAGAGATTATGAAAAAATTTCAATAAGAAAGAAAAATAAAAATAAAAAAACAATTCTTGAAAAACTTAGATCTCTCATTCAATAATTTAATATGAGTAGGGACAAAGAAAAAATAAAAAACTTATATCAATCAAAGTTAGAAAAATTAAAAAAACATAATAAAAAATATTATGAAGATAGTAATCCACAAATCGATGATTCTGAATACGATAAGTTAAAAAAAAATATTTTAGATTTAGAAGAAAAATACAAATTTTTAAAAAATAAAGACTCTCCTTCAAAAACAGTTGGTTTAAAACCATCAAAAATTTTTTTAAAAAGTAAGCATCGTTTAAAAATGCTTTCTTTATCAAATGCTTTTGATGAAAAAGATTTAATAAATTTTGAAAAAAAAATTTCTAATTTTTTAAACCTTAAAGAATATAAAAATATTGAATATAGTGTTGAACCTAAAATAGATGGTATTTCAGCTTCATTAACTTATAAAAATAATATTTTAAATTTAGGTTTATCAAGAGGAGATGGTATTGAAGGAGAAATTATAACAGAAAATCTTAAAACTATTAAGGATATACCAAAAAATATTAATCATAAAACTTTCCCTAAAGATATTGATATCAGGGGAGAGGTATATATTGCCAAGAAGGACTTTGAGAGTATCAAAGATAGATTTGCTAATCCAAGAAATGCTGCTTCGGGATCTCTTCGTCAAAAAGATTCAAATGAAACAAAAAAAATTCCACTAAAATTTATTGCTTATACCTATGGATTTAAAGATGACATAGGTTTTAAAAAACAGTCAGAATTTTTAGATCTCCTAAAAAATTGGGGTTTCAAAGTAAACCCTCATAATAAATTAATTAAAGGAATAAGTGGTTTAATAGCACATCATAAAGATTTTGAAAAAAAAAGGCACGAATTAGATTTTGATGTAGATGGATTAGTATACAAAATAAATGACATAAATCTCCAAAAGAGATTAGGTTCCGTTACAAATGCACCAAGGTGGGCTATTGCCCATAAGTTTTCAGCTGATAGTTCTTTTTCAGAGATATTAAACATAGAAATTCAAATAGGCAGAACAGGTGCTCTCACTCCTGTTGCTAAAATAAAACCAGTAAATATTGGAGGTGTTTTAGTTTCAAACGCAACACTTCATAATGAAGAAGAAATAATAAGAAAAGATATAAGGATTGGTGATACTGTTAAAGTTGAAAGAGCCGGGGATGTAATTCCTCATGTACTATCAGTTGATTTAAAAAAAAGATCAAAAAATGCAAAAAAATTTTTATTCCCAATTAAATGTCCATCTTGTGGCTCAAAAGTTATTAAAGATTTTAATAAAATTACAAAGAAATATGATGCGGTTAAAAGATGCTCTAGCGAAGGGTACAAATGTGAAAAAATTGCGATTGAAAAAGTTAAACATTTTGTATCAAAGGAGGCTTTAAATATTGAAGGACTTGGAAAAAAAGTTGTAGAAAAATTTTGGGAATTAAATTTTATAAAATTACCTTCAGATGTATTTTTATTAGATTATGAAAAAATTAAAAAACTTGATGGATGGGGGGAATTATCAGCAAATAATTTAAAAAACTCTATAGAAAAATCAAAAAATATCGGATTAGATAAATTTATTTTTTCATTAGGTATAAGACATATAGGTCAAGAAAATGCAAAATTATTAGCACAATATTTTGAAACAAAAGATAAATTTTATAATTTAATGAAAAATTTTGATTTTTTATCGTTGAGTAATATTGATGGAATTGGAGAAACTCAAATTAAATCAATTAAAAATTTTTTTTCAGATCAGATAAATCTAAAAGTTATAAGTAATTTATTATCCACAATGAATATTAGAGAAATTTTACAAATTAAAAAAGGTAAATTAAAAAATAAAACATTTTTGTTTACT
Organism: uncultured Pelagibacteraceae bacterium; assembly: GCA_902569615.1. GTDB lineage: Bacteria > Pseudomonadota > Alphaproteobacteria > Pelagibacterales > Pelagibacteraceae > Pelagibacter. The sequence goes on from CACFUX010000008.1 coordinate 40,105, forward strand.
GGAAAACTTAAAAATTTAAGCAGAGCTGAAGCCAAATCCTTGACGGAACAAAATGCAGGTAAAATTTTAAGCAATGTAAATAAAAAACTTGACTATTTAGTGATTGGAGAAAAACCAACCAATAAAAAGATTAAACAAGCAAAAGAATTAAAAATAAAAGTTATTGAACAGTCAGAATGGGAGAAACTTTTAAAGTAAGCTTGAAAGCCATTTTTTTTCATTAGAACTCAAAAATTTCGAGGTTTTGGCATAAACATTTGAATGATAATTACGCATATATTTTTTTTCTTCTTTAGTAAGCATTTGAAAATTGACAAGATCGACATCAATTGGCGCCATGGTCAAATTTTTAAAAGCTATATTATTTTTGTCTTTTTTTACATAAACTAAATTTTCAATTCTTATACCAAATTTATTTTTTTTATAATAACCTGGTTCATTACTTAAAATCATTCCTGGTAAAATTTTAACCTTATTAAATTTTGAAATAGCTTGTGGACCTTCATGAACATTTAAGAAATATCCAACACCATGACCAGTGCCATGGCCGTAATCTAATTTAATTTTTTTTAGAAAAAATCTGGCTCTCTTATCAATTTCATCCCCTGTATTGATCTTATTCAGATTGGTTTTATAGACTGCAATATGGCCTTTTAAAACTCTAGTAAAAATATCTTTTATTTTTTTCGAAGGCTTTGAAAAGCATATTGTTCTTGTCACATCTGTTGTTCCATACTTATATTGACCTCCTGAGTCACATAAAAAAATATCTTTTTTTTTTAGTTTTCTATTTGATTTTTTATTTGCTCTATAATGTACTATTGCGCCATTTGGTCCTGATCCCGCAATAGTATTAAAACTTGGATAAAGAAAATTTTTATTTTTTCTTCTGAAGTTTTCTAATTTTTTTTCCAGATATAATTCACTTAAATTAATATTTTTTCTTTTTTTTACCCAATAGAGAAATTTTGTTAATGCAACACCATCAATTATATGAGCATCTATCATATTTTTAATTTCAGTTGGGTTTTTAATTGCTTTTAATTGATAACAAGGATCTATTCCACTCAATATTTTAAATTTTGATAAAATTATACTTTTATTAAAAATAGAACAACTATTTCTGTCAATGCAAAAACTTTTACCTTTTAGAATATTTATAATTTTTGAAAATTCTTTAAATTCAAAAAACTTAATTTTTTTATAATTTATTGATTTCTTTATATTTTTAATTTTTTTGATATCAGAAAAAAAATAAATATTTTTATTCTTGTTTACAATTATTTGGCAATTAGGTATTGGACTATTTGGGTTATCAAACCCTCTGATATTTAATATCCACGCACAATTTTCTGGAGCACTTATAAAAATATTATCTATTTTTCTTACTTTTAGAATTGAGATTAAATTATTAATTTTTATACTTGCACTTGAACCAGTAACCTTTTCATTTAATGTATAAAATTCTTTTATTTTGTAATTATTTTTTAAATTACATATTTTGTCTATAAGATTCTTATTTATTGGCATTAAATTACAGCTATTCTTAAAATAGGTTTTTAAATTATTTTCTGTAAATAATTTAGGGTCAAATCCTAAGGTAATTTTTTTTTTTATTTTTTTAATAACTTCAAAAGGCATGATTTTAGGAATCTCATATATTTTGAATTTATTTCCAGACTCAATATTTGCCTGTAAAGTATATCTACCATCAACAAATAATAAATTTTCATTTTTCATTATAATTGCAAGGCCAGCTGATCCAGAAAAATTTGAAATTAACTTTAGTCTGTTTGGAAATGAATATTCAGAAAAAAATTCATCGTTTTTTGGAATTATGTATCCATCGATATTTTCATTATTAAGTATTTCTTTTAATAAATAAATCATTTTAATTTTATCTTTTTAACTTTTTTTGATATCTAATCCAACCTGGACTTCTTACTTCATTTTCAAAATCTATATCTTGATTAAAATCAAAATCTTCATCTGTATCCTCTTCAAAATGATTGTTTTTTTTTATATAATCTGCTGGTAATTCATCAATAAATCTAGATGCTAAACTGTCTATCCAATCACCTTGATAAAACCTATTCATGGAAAATGATACAATTGCTTTCTTTTTTGCCCTAGTAATTCCCACATAGGCAAGTCTTCTTTCTTCTTCCAGCCCCTTTTGACCTTTTTCCTCAATTGATTTTTGATGTGGAAACAAACCTTCTTCCCACCCAGGTAAAAAAACAACATCAAATTCAAGTCCTTTAGATGCATGCATAGTCATTAAATTAACTTTTTCGTCTTCCCAATCTTGATCAAGAGATGTTGCTAGAGCTACGTGCTCTAAAAAACTTTCTAAATTATCATATTCTTTCATTGCGTTAATTAGTTCTTTTATATTTTCTAATCTATTTTCGTTTTCTAAATCTTTTCGATCTTTTAGCATTTTACTATAACCTGACTCATCTAAAATAGTTTGTATAAGTTTAATATGTCCAGTCTTTTTATTAAGTAAATCATCTCTCCATTTACTTAATAAATTTAAAAGAGAATTTAATCCTAACTTTGTTTTTGGTTTAATTTTATTTTCTCGAATAAGAGTTATTGCAGACTTCTCCAAAGTTAAGTGATTTTTCTTTGCAAATTCATTAATTAATTTTAGCGTTGTTTCTCCGATAGATCTTTTTGGAACATTTAAAATTCTCTCAAAAGAAAGATCATCTTTGTTTTGATGAACTACTCTAAGATAAGCGATGCAATCTTTTATTTCAGCTCTCTCATAAAATTTGATACCCCCAATAATTCTATAAGGTAAACCAATTTTTAAAAAACGTTCTTCGAATTCTCTAGTTTGGAATATTGCCCTTACTAGTATTGATATATTATTTAATGAATATTTTTTTTTTAATTTTTCTACTTCGTCACTAATCCCGATAGCCTCATCTTTGCCATTTCTAAAACAATTTAAGTGAACTAATTCACCCTCTTCTCCATCAGTGTAAAGATTTTTACCAACTCTGTTTTCGTTATTTGATATAATTTTAGATGCAACTGATAATATATTTTGAGTAGATCTATAATTTTTTTCAAGTCTTACAATTTTTGTATCTTGATAAATTTTATCAAATTCTAGGAAATTTTTTATTTCTGCCCCTCTCCAGCTATAGATTGATTGATCATCATCTCCTACACAACAAATATTTTTGTTATATTTTGCTAAATAATTTAACCATTTACTTTGAATTAAATTTGTATCCTGGTATTCATCAACTAAAATATATTTAAAATTCCTTGAATACATCTCAGTTATATCAGGATTTTTTTCAAATATTTTTACACAATGCAATATTAGATCACTGAAATCACAAGCGTTAAGGTCAAATAATTTTGATTGATAAATTTTGTATATATTTAAAAAACCTTTTTCTAAAACTTCTTTTTTTTTTAATATTACATCTTCAGGATACCAACCTTTATTTTTCCACTGATCTATTATTGATAAAATATATTTTGGAGATATTTTTTTAGTATCAATATTTTCAGCTTTAGAAATATTTTTAATTAATTTTACCTGGTCATCTTGATCAATAATTGTAAAGTTTGAATTTAAGTTTACAGCTTTAGCATGTTTACGTAATAATTTTGCACAAACTGAATGAAAAGTACCAAGCCAAGATAGTCCAATCGCTTCTTTTTTTAAAATTTTACTTACCCTCTCTTGCATTTCTTTTGCTGCTTTGTTAGTAAAGGTTACAGCAAGCACTTGGTTTGGATAAGCTTTTTTATTTTCAACTATGTGAGCAATTCTGGAAATTAACACTTTTGTTTTACCAGAACCTGCGCCAGCGACTATTAAAAGTGGCCCCTCAAGGTGTAAAACAGCTTCTTTCTGTTTATCATTAAGATTATTTAAATATTCTGAATTTAACATTTTAGTATTTTTAGTGTAAATCCTTCTTTCAGCAACTATGAATAAACACTTTTTTAGAATTATAGATTATATCAAAAATTTTAGTGAAAATAATCGTTTTGGGTCAATATTACTCAGTATCTTTCTTTTCTTTTTATTTTTATTGTATTTTACAATACCAGCTTATTATAATTACGAAAATTTT
>CACFUX010000009.1 GCA_902569615.1 uncultured Pelagibacteraceae bacterium
AAAATAAATTATTAAAAATTATTAAAAACGCCGAAAAAGCAAATTTAATAATTTTACCTGATAATTTAGACTCCATAAATGTAGACAGTACACCGCCAAATATTAATTTTGACTTGTCAACAAATGCTGCCATGGTTTTATCTAAGCCTAACAAAAAATCTCCCGAAGATGTGTCAAAAATTTTATTAGATGCCATTAAAAATGAAGATAGTTTTATTGAGAAAATTGTTTTTGCTAAACCAGGTTTTATGAACATAAAATTTAAAAATAATTACTGGAACAATTTTGTTAAGAGTCTAATAGAAAATCCATTAAATTATGGATCGTTAAATAAAAACAAAAAAAAATATTTAGTAGAGTTTGTTTCAGCTAATCCTACTGGGCCTTTACATGTTGGTCATTGTAGAGGAGCTATATTAGGCGATGTTATATCAAATATTTTAAAATTTAATAATAATACTGTTGAAAAAGAATATTACGTAAATGACTATGGTAATCAAATTTCTTATTTTGTTCATTCTGTTTATTTAAGAATAAGAGAAAAGTTAAATAATGAAAAATTTCCCAATGATAACCCTGATTTATATCCTGGTGATTACTTAATCGATATAGCTGATAATATAATAAAAAATAATAAAAATTTAAAATTTGAAAATTTTGATACTATTAAAGATAAATTAAAAGAAATATCTGTAAATGAATCTTTAAATTTAATTAAGAAGAACTTAAATGATTTGGGGATTAAACATGATAATTTCGTTAGCGAAACAAACATTGTAAAAAAAAATGAAGTTGAAAAAGTTATTGAAAAACTTAAAAAGTCAAATCATGTGTATAAAGGCAAGATTAAAGCTCCTGAAGGCGAAGACTCAAAAAATTGGAAGGAAAGAGAACAACTATTGTTCAGGTCAACTGACTTCGGAGATGACAAAGATAGAGCATTGCAAAAGAATGATTTGAGCTGGACTTACTTTGCAAGTGATGTTGCTTATCACAATACAAAAGTAGATAGAAAATTTGACAAATTAATAAATATTCTTGGAGCTGATCATGCTGGTTACATTAAAAGAATTACTTCAGTCGTTGAAGCTATTTCTGGAGACAAAAATAAATTGTCTTGTAAAGTTAGCCAACTTGTAAAATTAATTAAAGACGGAAAACCTTTTAAAATGTCAAAAAGAAAAGGGGATTATATAACTGTCGATGACTTAATAAATGAAGTCGGAAAAGATGCTGCTCGTTTTATAATGTTAAGTAGAAGTAATGATGTAGAGCTTGATTTTGATTTTTCTAAAATAAAAGAGAAGTCCAAAGATAATCCGCTTTACTATGTCCAATATTGTTACGCAAGAATTAGTTCTGTTTTCAGAAATATTAATTTAAATATTAGTGATAATTTAAAAATTAAAAATTATAATTTTAGTTATACTGATGATGAAATTAAAATAATGAAAAAAATTTCTGAATGGCCTAGGTGTTTAAACGTTTCTGCAAATAAACTAGAACCGCATAGAATTCCAGTTTATTTATACGAGCTATCTTCTGAATTTCACTCTTATTGGAATAAAGGAAAAGACGATGTAACAAAAAGATTTATAACAAAGGACCATAAAATTTCAGACGATAAATTAGTATTTTTAAAAATAATTTCAATTGTTATAAAAACTGGTATGGATATCTTAGGAGTAAATACTCCTGAGAAAATGTAATGATAAAAGAGCTAAAGTATGTTTTTTATGTAGCTGTAATATTGATTTTTCTATTTCTGGTTTTTAAATATTATTTTTCTGATGATCATAAAAAGAAATTCTTCAGATCATTAAGTAATATAGACAATAAAATATTAAATTATTCTAATGATCTAATAATACTTAATAATGATACTTCAAATATTGTTGAGTATGTTGAATATCAAAAAAACAATAATAAAAAAAAATATCATTTTTGGAAATTATTAAATAATGATTAACCTAAGACGATCATTTATAGTAGGTATTAAAGGTCAAAATTTGTCCAATAAAGAAGCTGCTTTTTTAAAAAAGTATAAGCCCTGGGGTGTAATATTATTTTCCAGAAATATAAAATCAATCAGTCAAACACAAAAACTTACCTCGGATATAAAAAAAATTTTAAGAGACAAGCATTATCCTATATTGATAGACCAAGAGGGCGGAAAAGTATCCAGATTAAAAAGATTTATTGATACATCTCAATTTTCATCTGAATTTTTTAATAAACTTTATATTAAAGATAAAAGAAAATTTTACAGTTATTATAATGTATATATCAATCAAATTAGTTATTTATTAAACTTATTAGGTATAAATATTAATACCGTACCAGTATTAGACGTAAGGAGATCTAAAAGTAATAAAATAATAGGAAGTAGGGCCTATTCCTCAAACCCAACAAATGTTTCAAATATTGGAAAATATTGCATAGAAAAGTTTCATCAAAATGGTATTGCTACAGTAATAAAGCATATTCCGGGTCATGGTTTAGCAAAAGCTGATAGCCACAAAAAACTACCTATAATTAAACAAAATATTAAACAACTAAATAAAATTGACTTTTATCCATTTAAAAATCAAAATTCATATTTAGCCATGACCGCACATATATTGTATAAATCAATCGATAATAAATATTCAGCAACACACTCACCCAAAATTATTAAAATAATTAGAAACAAAATTGGTTATAAGAACCTCATTATGACTGACGATATTTCAATGAAGGCTTTAAAATTAGGTATATCTAAGAATACAACTCAAGCTTTTAAAGCTGGTTGTAATTTAGTTTTGCATTGTAATGGCAATTATAAGGAAATGCTTGATGTAGCTGAAAATTCACCGAAGGTTGATGAATTTATAATAAAAAAAACATCGCAATTAATAAATATAATTAGATAATAGCAATATGAATGATTCTCGAGTTTTTAACGTAGATTTAAATAACTTTAATGGACCTTTAGAAGTTTTGCTAGATTTAGCAAAATCTCAAAAAGTTGATTTGGAAAAAATATCAATAACATTGCTTGTCGATCAATTTCTTGATTTTATCAAATCTGAAAAAAATATTAACTTAGATCTAGCGTCAGAATACCTATTAATGGCTACGTGGCTTACTTATTTAAAGTCTAAACTATTATTACCTGAAAGTGATGAAGAAGAATTTAAAGCCCTCGAGGTAGCTGAGAAACTAAAATTACAATTAAAAAAATTAGAACTTATTCGTTTATTGTCAGATCAAATGCTTAAAAGGAAAAGATTGGGAAAAGATGTTTTTATGAGAGGAATTAAAGGAAAGTTTAAATCAATTTATAATACAAAATATTCACTTACGTTATTTGAAATATTAAAAACTTACTCATCAATAATAATGACTAGAGACTTTCAGAAAATGAACATTCCTAGGTTACCTGTTTTTACTACTGAAGAAGGCATTCAAAGAATTAAAGAGTTTTTTGGCAATTTATCTGATTGGAAAAATATTGATGAACTACTACCAATAAATTTTTCTGATAAAAACAATCTTCGAAGGACAGGTAAAGCTGGTATCTTTTCAGGAAGTCTAGAGCTTGCTAAAGAAGGAAATATATCAATCAAACAAAATAATTTGTTTGATGATATTTATATTAAAGAAAATAAATGAAGAAAATGAAAAAAAATAACATTGTTAATTTTCCTTCATCATTAAGTGAGGGAGAAAAAGAAATTGAAGCAATTTTGTTTGCTGCTGCTGAACCTTTAGATGTTAGCACGATCGAAGAAAAAGTACAAAAAAAAGTTAATGTTCTCAATATTTTAAATAAATTACAAAATCTATATAAAAATAGAGGAATAAATTTAGTATGCATTTCAAAAAAATGGTCTTTTAGAACTTCTGAAAGTCTTGGAAAGTTAATGGCTGAACAAAAAACGGTAGAAAAAAAATTATCAAAAGCTGCTGTAGAGACGCTTTCTATAATAGTTTATCACCAACCTGTTACAAGAGCTGAGATTGAAGAAATACGTGGTGTAGCTTTTGGAACTAATACACTTGAAATATTAATGGAATTGAATTGGGTTCGTCCACAGGGTAGAAAAGATGTACCTGGTAAGCCAATACAGTATGGAACTACTGATGATTTTTTAAGTCATTTTAATTTACAAAAATTGTCAGATCTGCCAACTATAGAAGAACTAGGATCTGCTGGCTTGATTGATACAAGCAGTGTAGATTCTAAAATATTTGGTACCGGAAAATTCTATAAGGAAAAGCAAGACGAAAAAAAGGAAAATATTTACTCTGATATTGACGAAATGCTAAGTAGTAGCCTTAAAAATGATGATGATAATTAAAATTATCTTTAATTATTAAATAATTATGTTTATAACATCATTATGAGTATAGGATTTTGGCAAATTGCAATTGTAGTAATCTTAGTAGTTCTTCTATTTGGTAGAGGAAAAATCTCTGGTTTAATGGGGGACGTAGCTAAAGGGATAAAAAGTTTTAAAAAAGGTATGTCTTCTGACGTAAATAATGAAGATGAAACAAAAAATATCTCTGAAAATCAAGATATAGATAAAAAAGAGTAGTTCAAATGCCAACAATTGGCTGGTTTGAAATTTTAATAATAGTCGCAATAGCAATCATCGTTGTGGGTCCAAAAGATTTTCCAATAATGTTAAAAAAAGTTGGATCGTGGGTAGGATCAATTAAAAAATATATCAGTAACGTTCAAAACGAAGTTAGTTCAATAAGTAAAGAAACTTTTGATGCTGATGAAAATGAAAATACTAAAAATAAAGATACAAAGGTAAATAATGACCAAAAATGAAAGTGAGCATGGTTTTTTTAGTCATTTAGTTGAGCTTAGAAAAAGATTAATTCATTCCTTAATTTTTTTAGCTCTCCTATTTATAATTTGCTATTATTTTTCAGAATATATTTATGGCTTTCTTGTTGATCCATACGCTCAGGCAGTTAAAGATGACGATATAGATCGAAGATTAATTTTTACAGCTCTCCAAGAAACTTTTTTAACATATTTAAAAGTTTCATTTTTTGCTGCTTTTTTTTTTACAAGTCCATACATTTTAATTCAATTATGGAAGTTTATTGCTCCTGGACTTTATGAAGATGAAAAAACTGCAATAATGCCTTATTTAGTTATAACTCCAATTTTATTTTTATTAGGAGGAATGCTTGTTTATTATTTAATCATGCCACTAGCAATTAAGTTTTTTCTTTCATTTGAAAGCGTAGGATTAAGTACAAGTCTACCAATTCAACTAGAAGCAAAAGTAAATGAGTATTTATCTCTTGTCATGAAATTAATTTTTGCTTTTGGATTGAGCTTTCAGTTGCCAGTTGTTTTAAGTCTTCTAGCAAGAATAGGAGTTGTCGATTCACAATTTTTGAAAGAAAGAAGAAAATATGTAGTAGTTATTATTTTTGCAGCTGCAGCTATTTTAACACCACCTGATCCAGTAACACAAATAGGTTTGGCAATACCATTATTATTTTTATATGAATTATCTATTATATCAGTAAAACTTATAGAAAAGAAATCTAAAGAAAAAAATGCACAATATTAAAGATATAAGAGCTAACTTTGATAAGTTTACAAAAAAAATTAAGTCAAGAAATGTTGATATTAATTTAGGTGAAGTATTAGAGCTTGATAGTAAAAATAGAACTTTGATACAAGAAAAAGAGTCTTTTGAAAAAGAAAAAAAAGATATTTCTAAAAAAAAAGATAAATCATTATTTGAAAAATCAAAAAAAATTTCAGAAAAAATCGTTTCAATAAGCAAAAAGCAAGTTGATGTTAAAAATAAGCTGGAAAATATATTATCATCAATTCCCAATATACCTTTAGAAGATGTTCCTGTAGGATTAGATGAAAGTCAAAATAAAGAAATAAAAAAATTTGGTGTAGTTAGAAGTTTTGATTTTAAAGTCAAATCTCATTATGAATTGGGTGATAATTTAAAAATGTTAGATTTTGAACTTGCGACCAAAACATCAGGAGCAAGATTTGTTTTTGTTAAAGATAAACTTGCAATGCTTGAAAGAGCAATTTCAAACTTTATGCTAGATATACATATTAAAGAAAACGGTTACACTGAAATATCGCCACCGATAATTGCAAATGATTTATCTATGTTTGGAACTGGACAATTACCTAAGTTTGAAAATGACCAGTTTGAATTAAAAATTGATGAATCAAGTGGTAGAAAATTTTTAATACCAACAGCAGAGGTTATTCTTACAAATATGGTTAGAGATCAAATTCTGAACATTAAAGATTTACCACTAAGGTTTGTTGCTTTAACTCCATGTTTCAGAAAAGAAGCTGGAAGCTATGGTAAAGACACAAAGGGTATGATTAGGCAACATCAATTTTATAAGGTTGAGCTTGTGAGTGTTGTTGAAAATTCTAAATGTTTAGATGAGCTAGAAAGAATGACTAATTCAGCAACTTCAATATTAGATAAATTAAATCTTCCTTATAGAAAAATCATTTTATCAACTGGCGATATGGGATTTAGTGCTGAAAAAACTTATGATATTGAAGTATGGTTGCCATCAGAAAACAAGTATAGAGAAATATCTAGTTGCTCATCATGTGGATCTTTTCAAGCAAGAAGAATGAAAGCTAGATATAAAAATAATAATAATGAAAATGAATTTGTTGGCACTCTAAATGGAAGCGGATTAGCTGTAGGTAGAACATTAATATCAATAATGGAAAATTATCAAAATTCAGATGGATCAATAACTATTCCCGAACCATTAAGACCTTACATGAATAACTTAGAAAAAATTTCAAATAATTAGAGTTGTTTTAATTTTCTAGATAGTATAAAAAACCTTTAAATTATTGAGGATATTATGTCAGGATCAGGAATTGGACAATTTATACCACTAATACTTATATTTGTAATTTTTTACTTTTTTTTAATTAGACCTCAGCAAAAAAAAGTTAAGGAACATAAGCTAATGGTAGAAAATTTAAAAAGAGGAGATAAAGTTGTAACTTCAGGTGGTATAGTTGGATCAATCGAGAGAGTAATTGATAATGATAAAGTTGAAGTACTAATATCTGATAGTGTAAAAGTTGAAATAATTAAATCAACAGGAATTCAGGCATTAATAAGTAATACAGAAACAAAAAAATAACATTAAATTTAAGTGTTATACTTTTCAAAATTAAAAATAATATCAGTTTTAATAATAACCCTCATTCTATCTTATTTTGCTTTATCAAATTTTTTTAAAAGTGATGATGAACTTTTTAGTAGAAATATTAACTTAGGTCTTGATTTACAAGGTGGTTCGTACCTTCTATTAGAAATTGATAATTCTCCAGTTATAGAAAAAGAAGTTCAAAATAAATTAATTCAAATTAAAAAATTTTTGAAAACTGAGGAGTTATTTTACAGAAATATTTTTATTAAAGAAAACAAAGTAATAAAAATAGATTTAGATGAAAATAATATTGAAAAAGTAATCTTATTATTTGAAGGAAAAGAAAGTAAAATTAATCCATATATTGATCAGTTTAAATCTAACCAATTTGATGTTCTAAAAAATTTAAATTCAATTGAGCTTTCCTATTCAAAATACGGATTGATACAAATTAAAACTGCTTCACAAAATCAAGCCATTGAAATTGTTAGAAGAAGAGTTGATGAAATAGGTACAAATGAACCCAATATTCTTAAAAGAGGAAATGATAGAATTTTAGTTGAATTACCTGGCCTAGACAATCCTGATAGAATTAAATCACTTCTTGGAAAAACAGCTAATCTTACTTTTCGATTTGTAACTCAAACTGAAGAAGAAAGTTTTGGAACGGAAAAATTGATGTATCAAGACGGATCAGGAGAGGCAATAGTAAGTAAAAGAATAATTTTAAGTGGTGATAATCTTGTTGATGCTCAACCACGAATGGATACTCAAGTAAATGAAACTGTAGTTACTTTTAATTTAGATAGAGTAGGTTCAAAAAAATTTGCAAAAGCTACATCAACAGGCGTTGGTAAAAATTTAGCTATTATATTAGATGGCAAAATTATTAGTGCACCAAATATTCGAGAGCCAATTATTGGTGGTTCTGGACAAATTACTGGAAACTTTACGTTTCAATCAGCTACAGATTTAGCTTTATTACTAAGGTCAGGAGCTTTACCTGCTCCACTAAAAATTATTGAAGAAAGAACTGTAGGTCCTGATCTAGGTCAAGACTCAATTAATGCAGGTATATTATCTTTATTTATTGGTTTTATTTTAGTTGTTTTTTTTATGATATTTAAATACAAAATATTTGGAATTATAGCCAATCTAACGCTTATAGCTAATTTACTCATATTAATTGGAATCCTAACTGCATTTGAGGCTACCTTAACACTTCCTGGTATAGCAGGAATAATTTTAACTGTTGGTATGGCAGTTGATGCGAATGTTTTGATTTTTGAAAGGATTAAAGAGGAAATTAAAAGTGAAAATAACAAAATAATAGCTTTTGATAGTGGTTATATAAAATCTAGAACTACCATTTTAGATGCAAATATAACAACTTTAATTGCAGCAATAATTTTATTCATACTTGGTTCTGGCCCAGTTAAAGGATTTGCTTTAACACTAGGTGTAGGAATATTAACAACATTATTTACTGTGTACTTTATTGCAAGGTTACTTACAGCTTTATATGTGATTAAGAATAAAAATAAGGAAAAATTGATATAATGAGCACAAATATTCCATTTAATAAATTCTATAAACTTTTTAATTTAATATCCTTAACTTTGATTGCATTGTCGATAATTTTATTAATTTTTAAAGGTTTAAATTTTGGTATTGATTTTAAAGGTGGAACATTAATTGAACTTAGAACTTTAGATAAAAATATTACAATAACAGAGTTAAGAAAGTCGTTTAATAAACTAAACCTTGGCGATGTCAGCGTTAAAAAATTTGGAAAAGATAATGATTTTGTTATTAAATTTGAAAAAAAACAATCTGTAGAAGAGAATTTTATTAAAAATTTAAAAAATGATCTAACTAATAATATTGGTAATGTATTTGAATTTAGAAGAGTTGAAAGTGTAGGTCCAAAAGTTAGTACTGAGTTATTAAAATCTGGAGTTATAGCGATTGGCTTATCATTAGGTGCGATGCTAATTTATATATGGATCAGATTTGAATGGCAATTCAGTTTGGGTGCTATATTAGCATTGTTTCATGACGTTGTTATTACATTGGGTTTCTTTTCATTGTTTAGTCTTGAAATAAATTTATCTATAGTTGCAGCAGTTTTAACAATAGTTGGATATTCTATGAATGATACTGTGGTAATTTTTGATCGGGTAAGAGAAAATCTTAAAAAATATTCAGATATTAAAATTAACGAATTAACAAATATTTCAATTAATGAAACACTATCTAGAACAATAATTACCTCTATAACTACACTTTTAGCTTTACTATCTATATTTATTTTTGGTGGAGCTATATTAAAAGGTTTTTCTTTTGCTATGATATTAGGTGTAATTATTGGTACTTATTCATCAATATACATAGCTAACCCAGTTTTAATAAGATTAAATGTTTCCCAAAAAACTATATTAAAAGAAGATAAAGAGTAAAAGTGTAAACTAGTAGAGATTTTGAGCAGCTACCATAGATAACAACATTGGTAAAGATAGCAGAGTATTAGTTCTTGAAGCGATTAAAGCCTTTTTAGCAGCTGCAGGCTTTTCTTCAGCTGCAACCTCAACAATGCCCAATACTTTTTTTTGATTTGGCCAAATAATAAACCAAACATTAAAAGCCATAATCAATCCAAGCCACATACCTATTCCAATAGCAGTATATTTTCCTCCACCAGATCCAATACCTAAAGTCATAGCTTCATGAGCGTATCCACTTAAATATGCTACTATCAAACCAGTTACAATTGTTGCTACAGCAGCCCATCTGAACCAGAATAAAGCAGCTGGCGCTATTACTTTAGTTATTGCTGGTTTTTGTTCATCTGTGATCTTTCCCATGTTAGGAACTTGAACAAAATTAAAATACCATAATAATCCAATCCACATTATTCCTGCTAGAACATGTAAATATCTAAATAACCAACTCCAAAACAGCGTATCAAAAGCAAAACCACCATTAGCAAAAAATAAGTACACAAATAACAATACTGCTAATATCAGCGATGTATGAATTACCTTTGATAAAGATCCAAAAAAATCACTCATACTATTATTATATACGAAAAAAATCTTTTTTTAAGCAGTTTTTTTATATTTATTATTAAGAACATTTTTAAGAAATTGTCCTGTATAACTTTCTTTAACATCACAAATTTCTTCAGGTTTACCTTCTGCTACTATTTGACCACCTTTAACACCACCTTCGGGACCCATATCAACAATATAATCTGCAGTTTTTATCACATCTAAGTTATGTTCAATAACAACAACGCTATTTCCAGTAGCAACAAAAGTATGTAAAATTTCTAATAATTTTTTAATGTCATGTTGATGTAATCCTGTTGTTGGTTCATCTAATATGTACATTGTTCTACCAGTTGATCTTTTTGATAATTCTTTAGCAAGTTTTATTCTTTGAGCTTCTCCACCTGATAATGTAGTAGCTTGCTGTCCAATTTTTATATAACCAAGTCCTACTTTTTTTAAAGTTAAAAGCTTAGATCTTATATTTGAAATATTTTCAAAATATTCACATCCTTCATCAACAGTCATGTTTAACACATCCGCTATACTTTTATCTTTAAATTTTACTTCTAAAGTTTCTCTATTATATCTTGTTCCTTTACACTCATCACACTGGACATATACATCTGGTAAAAAATGCATTTCATATGTAATTACACCATCACCTTCACATGCTTCACATCTGCCGCCTTTTACATTAAACGAAAATCTTCCAGGCTTATAACCTCTACTTTTAGACTCTGGGAGTCCTGTAAACCAATCTCTTATAGGTCCAAATGCACCTGTATATGTTGCTGGATTTGACCTTGGGGTTCTACCAATTGGAGATTGATCTATATCTATAACTTTATCAATTAGCTCAATTCCTTTAAATCCTTTAAATGGTTTTGGTATTTTTCTCGATTTATTATTATTGAGAGTAAGGTTTAATGCATTATAAAGAGTTTGCAAAATCATAGTTGATTTTCCACTTCCAGAAACTCCAGTAACACATGTAAAACTTCCTAGTGGAATTTTTAAATTAACATTTCTAAGATTGTTACCAGTAGCTCCTGTAATTTCTAAAAATCTACCATTTTTTGCCAATCTTCTATTTTTTGGAATTGGAATAAAATATTTATTTGATAAATATTTACCTGTTATACTCTTTTCATTTTTTATAATTTCGTTAAAACTACCTTCAACAACTATTTGTCCACCATTGTTTCCTGCTTCTGGACCCAAATCAATGATATGATCAGCATTTTCCATTGTTTCTGTATCGTGCTCAACAACAATTACTGTATTACCTAAATCTCTTAATCTTTTTAATGCATTAATTAACTTTATGTTATCTTTTTGATGAAGACCAATTGATGGTTCATCTAAAACATATAAAACACCAGTAAGTCCTGATCCTATTTGTGATGCCAGTCTAATTCTTTGTGACTCTCCTCCAGATAAAGTTCCTGACTCTCTTGATAATGTCAAATAATCTAAACCTACATTTAATAAAAAATCTAATCTTTCATTAATTTCTTTTAATATATGTTCAGCAATTTTAAGTTGAGTACTATCTAGTTTTTCTTCAAGAGACTTAAACCATGAAATTGCATCTAATATAGATTTTTCTGTGACTTCACTTATATTTAATTTATCTATCTTTACACATAATGCTTCATCTTTAAGTCTATAACCATTACATTTTTCACACTTAGTATCTGATTGATATTGAGAAATTTCCTCCCTTTTCCAATCGCTATCTGTTTCTAAGTATCTTCTTTCTAGATTGTTAATTACTCCTTCAAAAGTTTTTTTATGAGAATATTTTTCATATCCGTCGTCATAACTAAACTTTATTTCTTCATCATCTGATCCATAAAGAATTATATCTTTAATTTTTTTGGGCAATTTCTCCCATTTGTTATCAAGAGAAAAACCATAATGTTTGGATATAGAGGCTAAAGTTTGCGCATAGTATAATGTTGTAGTTTTAGCCCATGGCACAATAGCACCGTCAGCGATTGATTTTTTTTCATTAGGAATAACTAAGTTAGGATCGACGTTTAATTTTACCCCAATACCATCACATTCTTCACAAGCACCATAGGGGCTATTAAATGAAAAAAGTCTTGGCTCAATCTCTTCAATTGTAAATCCACTTTCTGGACATGCAAATTTTGTTGAGAAAATTATTTTTTCAACTTTTCTAAACTTTTTTGGCAAAGTTTCATTTTCATATTCAACAAATAATAGTCCATTAGATAAATTTACTGCAGTTTCTACACTTTCAGCTAATCTATTTCCTAAAGACGAATTGATAACTATACGATCAACTAAAACTGATAAATCGTGTTTAACTTTTTTATTTAATTCTGGAGCATCATCAATTTCATATAATTTATTATCAATTTTAATTTTTCTAAAACCTCTTTTTTTATACGATAAAATTTCTTTTCTATATTCACCTTTACGACCTCTAACAACAGGTGAGTATAGATAAATAGTAGATTTTTTTGGCAACTCTTTAATTTTGTCTACAATTTGACTAATAGTTTGTGATGTAATTGGTTTACCTGTAAATGGTGAATAGGGTATTCCGGCTCTAGCATACAAAACCCTCATATAATCATATATCTCTGTGACTGTAGCTACTGTTGATCTAGGATTTTTTGATGTATTTTTTTGTTCAATTGATATTGCAGGACTTAGACCTTCAATTAGATCAACTTTTGGCTTTTTCATTTTGTCTAAAAATTGCCTTGCGTATGCAGATAAACTCTCGACATATCTTCTTTGACCTTCAGCATATATAGTATCAAACGCTAAAGATGATTTTCCTGACCCGGATAGACCTGTTATGACTACAAATTTTTCTTTTGGAATTTGAAGAGAAATATTCTTCAAATTATGTTCTTTTGCGCCCTTAATAACTATCTTTTTAAGCATATTTTTAGTTGCTTTATTTTAATTAAATTAATATTCAAGTAAAAATGTGTTATATATATACATTAATCAAATCAAAAAAATTTAATTTTATATGGCAGGTAGTTTAAATAAAGTATTATTAATAGGTCGATTAGGCGCAGATCCAGAAATTAAGCAAATGGTTAACGGTAAAAGTGTAGCTAGGTTAAGTTTGGCTACAAGCCAGTCTTGGAAGGATAAAAATACAGGTGAAAAAAAGGAAAAAACTGAGTGGCATAGAATTGTTGTATTTAATGAGGGTCTAGTTAATGTAGTACAGCAATACTTAAAAAAAGGTGCACAAGTTTATATAGAAGGTCAGCTAAGCACTAGAAAATGGAAAGATGAAAAAACTGGACAAGATAAATATTCAACCGAAGTTTTAATTCAAGGATTTAATTCATCCTTAACAATGCTTGGTGGAGGAAGTCAAAATCAAGTTTCTTCTCAAGATGCTAAAGAAAATTTCAATCAAGATTCTCCACCATCACAAAATGATCTTGATGATGATATTCCATTTTAGTATTTATGCAAAAAGACGAAATTTCTAAAAACAAAAATATAAAACCAATAACAATGTATGATGAAATGAGTTCATCATATTTATCTTACGCAATGAGCGTAATAATTAGTAGAGCTCTTCCTGATATAAGAGATGGTCTTAAACCAGTTCATAGAAGAATAATATATGCAATGCATAAAGGTGGTTTTGATTGGTCAAAGCAATATAGAAAATCAGCAAGAATAGTTGGAGATGTTATAGGTAAATATCATCCTCATGGAGATCAAGCTGTTTATGATGCATTAGTAAGAATGGTTCAAGATTTTTCTATGAGCTTACCTCTAATTGATGGACAAGGAAATTTTGGTTCAATTGACGGGGATCCACCAGCAGCTATGAGATATACAGAAACAAGATTATCAAAAATATCTCAGTACTTAATAGAAGATATAGAAAAAAATACAGTTGATTTTAAAAGTAATTATGACGAAACAGAACAAGAACCTACAGTTTTACCATCTCAATATCCAAACTTACTAGTAAATGGAGCTGGTGGTATAGCTGTTGGAATGGCAACCAGCATTCCACCGCATAATTTAGGTGAAGTTATTGATGGAGCTCTTGCTTTAATTAATAATAAAGACATAAAAATTAGCGATTTAATGAAACATATACCTGGACCAGATTTTCCTACTGGTGGAATTATTATTGGTAAAAAAATTATTAAAGAAGGTTATAAAACAGGTAGAGGTTCTTTTAAAATTAGAGGTGAAATATCTGTTGAAAATTTAAAAAATAATAGAGATAGACTTGTCATTACATCAATACCATATCAAATTAACAAATCTGTTTTAAATGAAAGAATTGCTGATTTAGTAAGAGAAAAAAAAATAGAAGGTATTAGAGATATAAGAGATGAGTCAAATAGAGAGGGTATCAGAGTTGCTATTGATTTACGCTCAGGCGTAGAACCAGAAACCATAAAAAGGCAATTATTTAAATTTACATCAATAGAAAGTTCATTTGGATTTAATACATTAGCAATAGTTGATAATAAACCTAAGACTTGTAATCTTAAAGATTTTTTAGATCAGTTTTTAAAATTTAGAGAAGATGTTGTTATCAAAAAAACAAAATATGATTTAAAAAAAGCTGAAGATAGAGCTCACATATTAATTGGATTATCAATTTCTGTTGAAAACTTAGATAAAGTTATAAAAATTATTAGATCTTCCAAAACTCCAGATGAAGCTAAAAAAACTCTTCTTGAAGTTAAATGGAAAAGTTCCAAATCTCAGAAATTTATAAAGCTAATCGAAAATAAAAAAAGTATAAATCAATATAAACTTTCAGACTCTCAAGTTAGTGCTATTTTAGAACTAAGATTACAAAAACTTACTGCAATTGGTATTAACGAAATTGAAATTGAAATAAACAAATTATCAGAATTAATTATTAAATATAAAAAAATTTTAAATTCAAAAAAAGAACTGTTAAACGTTATAAGTAATGAATTAAAAACTATTAAAGAAAAATATGCTGTTCCTAGAAGAACAAAAATTATTGATGCTATATTAAATTATGATATTGAAGAAACTATTCAAAAAGAAAGTGTAATTATAACTGTTACTTTGCAGGGCTATATAAAAAGAGGTGCTCTTAAGACAGTAAAACAACAAAAAAGAGGCGGTAAAGGAAAAACAGGTATTGTTACTCGTGAAGAAGATTCTGTGGTTCAAACTCTTTCAGTTAATACACACACGCAGGTTTTGTTCTTTTCTACAGAAGGCTTAGTTTATCGTGTAAAAGCCTGGAAAATTCCTGAAGGATCACTTAGTTCTAGGGGAAAATCTTTATTTAATATTTTGCCTTTAAAAAATCATCAATCCATAAGTTCTATTATGCCTTTCCCTGATCAAAATACTGATTCAAAAGGGATGTACATTATTTTTGCTACAGCTAAAGGCAAAATTAGAAAGAATAATTTGGAAGATTTTTCATCAATAAATACATCAGGAAAAATAGCAATGAAGCTTGATAATGATGATAAAATTGTTGGTGTTAAGATATGTAAAGATGATCAAGATATAATTTTAAGCACTAAATTAGGTAAATGCATAAGATTTGAGTCAAAAAAACTTAGAGTTTTTAAAGGAAGATCTTCAAAAGGCATAAAAGGAATTAATTTACAAGAAAATGACAATATTGTTTCGCTATCAATTATCGATCACGATAAACAAATTAAAAATGGAAAAAAGTCAAAGCTTGATAAATCTGAATTAAAGGCAAAAGAAAAATTTATATTATCTATAACAGAAAATGGTTACGGTAAAAGATCTAATCATAATGATTACAGAGTGACGAATAGAGGTGGAAAAGGAATTATAGGAATTGTAAATTCATCAAGAAATGGAAATGTTTCCTCTTCATTTCCAGTAAATGAAGGTGATGAAATAATTATTTCTACAAATAAAGGCAGAGTTATAAGAACGGCAGTTAAAGAGATTAGAATTGCAGGTAGAAATACGCAAGGTGTAAGAATAATTAAATTATCTGGTGAAGAAAAAGTTGTTTCCACTATTAAAATTGATGATAATTTAATTTAATGAAAAAAACTGCCATTTATCCAGGAACATTTGATCCAATAACATTTGGTCATATTGATCTTATACAAAAGTCACTAAAAATTGTTGATAAAATTATAGTGGCAATATCTGACAGTAATCAAAAAGAATATTTATTTACTTCGGAAGAAAGAATTCAAATTGTTAATAAAGCATTATTTTCTGATTTAAGATTTGATAAAAAAAAAATTAAAGTAATCTCGTTTAATTCTTTAACAACAGATTTATGCAAAAAATATAATTCTAATATAATATTAAGAGGATTAAGAGCAGCATCTGATTTTGAACATGAATTCCAGTTAGCTGGGATGAATAGAAAACTTAACAATAAGATCGAAACAATTTTTTTAATGTCAGACTTTAAAAATCAAGTTATTTCTTCAAGACTTATAAAGGAAATAATAGAACTTAAAGGTGATATTAGAAAGTTTACAACTAAAAGCACAATAATTTCGTTAAAAAAGAAATATGAATAAATATTTAATTAGAATTATATTAATATTTATTTTTATAATTTTAAATAATGCAAACGCAAAGGAGAATATAATGATTTTAAAACTTAAAAACGGTGATGTTAAAATAGAACTTTTTGAGGATGTAGCACCAAAACATGTTGAAAGAATAAAAAAATTAGCAAACGATGGTTTATATAACAACGTTGTTTTTCATAGAGTTATAGATGGTTTTATGGCTCAGACTGGTGATGTAAAATTTGGAAATTCTTCATCAAAAGATTTTGACTTAAGAAGAGCTGGCATGGGAGGATCTGATTTACCAGATTTACCATCTGAGTTTAATGATTTACCTCATGAAAAGGGTACTCTTTCTATGGCAAGATCATCAGACCCTAATAGTGCGAATAGTCAATTTTTTATATGTTTTGAACCAGCGCCATTTTTGGATAGAAATTATACAGTTTTTGGAAAAGTAATAGAAGGCATGGAACATGTAGATAAAATAAAAAGAGGAGACTCAAACAATAATGGTGCTGTTACAGATCCAGATAAAATTATTAGCTTTAAATCATTATAAAAAATTTAATGGCATTAAATTTTAGCTTTAATGTTTTAAATAACGATAAAAACTCAAGATTAGGACAAATAAAAACACATAGAGGTATAATTGATACACCTGCATTTATGCCTGTTGGCACACAAGCAACAGTAAAAGGAACATTTATTGATGATATAATAAAGACTGGTAGTCAAATTATTCTAGCTAATACATATCATTTAATGCTCAGACCTGGCACTAAAAGAATTTTATCTCAAGGTGGGCTTCACGAATTTATGAATTGTAAACTTCCTATATTAACCGACTCAGGTGGTTTCCAAGTAATGTCTTTATCAAAATTAAATAAAGTTGATAAAGACAAAGGTGCAATATTTCAATCACATATTGATGGAAAAAAATTTATATTAAGTCCAGAAGAAAGTATAAGAGTCCAAACATCACTCAATTCTGATATTTTGATGGTTATGGATGAGTGTCCTAAAAAAAGTAATGATTATAAAAAAATCAAAAGTTCAATGAACATGTCTATTCATTGGGCAGAAAGATCAAAAGTAGCTTTTGGGAAAAATCCAAAAAAGGCACTTTTTGGCATAATTCAAGGAGGTTTGTTTAATGATCTAAGAATAGATTCATTAAATCAATTAATAAATATTGGTTTTGATGGATATGCTGTTGGAGGATTGGCTGTAGGAGAAAGTCAGAAAGAAATGTTTAAAGTTTTAGATGGCATTGTAAATGTTATGCCCAAAGATAAACCAAGGTATTTAATGGGTGTAGGCACACCATCAGATATTCTAGGTGCAGTTAAAAGAGGTATTGATATGTTTGATTGTGTTTTGCCAACACGCTCTGGTAGAACTGGTCTTGCTTTTACTTGGAATGGAAGAATTAATATACGTAATTCCAAATATAAAAATGATAACAGTCCTCTCGATAATAATACAAACAAATTTAACTTAAATAAATATACTAAGAACTATCTTAATCATTTGTTTAATACTAACGAAATGCTCGGATCAATGTTATTAACTTTGCATAATGTTAATTTTTACCAAGAGTTAATGAATTCTATTAGAAATAATATTAAAAAAGGTAAATTTCATCAGTTTCACGATAAATATATTAATAAGCTGTAACATTATTTAAGATTGATTAAATAAAAAAAATCAATATAAGAAATGTCGTTGGGCCCTTAGCTCAGTTGGTAGAGCAATTCCCTTTTAAGGAATGGGTCGTTGGTTCGAGTCCAACAGGGCTCACCAAAAATTTTTACACATTCTTAATGGGTGGATAACTAATTATTATATCATTTACCCACTCGTTTATTTTTTTTATTCTATTATCTGCAGATGGATGGGTACTCATAAATTCAGGTGGTTGTTTTCCTTTATTTAATTTTTTCATTCTTTCCCAAAGTTTTGAGGTTTCTCTAATGTCATATCCTGACAATGATGAGAATATTAGACCTAAGTAATCAGCTTCACTTTCTTGCTTTCTATTAAAAGGATTCATAATTCCTATTTGGGATAATAGACCAACTGCATTCATACCTGTTGATCTATTTATAGTAGATAGCTTCCCTCCTGTAGCGATATCAATTATACTAGTTCCAGTCTGTATCAAAACACTTCTGCTAGCTCGTTCAACTGAATGCTTAGCAACAGCATGTGCTATTTCATGACCCATTACAGCTGCAAGACCATCTGTATTCTTAGTAACTTCTAAAATCCCACTATAAACAGCTATCTTTCCTCCTGGCATGCACCAAGCATTTTTTACTTTTTTATTATCTATTAAAATATATTCCCAATCAAAACCTATAGTTGGATCCAAAATATTTGCTCTGTTAAAATATTCACTAATAGATAACTCTATTCTTTTTCCAATTTCTTTTATTTCATTAAGTTGAGTTTTATCGTCACTTAATTTCTCTTTTTCTTTAATTTTTTCGTAGATTCTTGCAGCCTGTGCATTAAGTTTGTGCTCAGGTATTAATTTTAATTGTTTTCTTTGGGTAATTGGAACTGAACTGCAAGATGACATACCAATAGATAAGCAGCCACAGCCAAGTACATGTAAAAATAGTCTTCTATCCATGTATCTAATTTATACGATATACTCGATTTAATCAAAATATTTGCTATAAAGATGATGATCTCACATGATAAAAAATAAAAAAAAAAAGTCGTCATTTATAGCTAAGTTAAGAAACTATTTTTTTACAGGTATAATTGTTTTGGTACCTATTGGTTTTACTTTATATTTGACTGTTTTTTTAATATCTGTTTCATCGAATTTAATTCCTGAAGAAATAAATCCAAACAATTATTTACCTTTTTCTATACCAGGACTTGAAATTTTACTTTCGATTATTTTTATTACTTTTATTGGTGGTCTTTCACTATCTTTTATTGGAAAAAAAATTTTACAATTAATAAATGATTTATTAAAAAAAATTCCAGTGCTAAGGACAATATATTCTGCAATTGGTCAAATGACCGATTCATTTGCCAATAAGAAAAGTGGAAAAAAAAGTGTGGTTTTAGTTGAATATCCAAGAAAAGGTTCATGGGCTATTGGGTTTGCTACAAAAGATAATAAAGGTGAAATTTCAAAAAAAACAAACAAAAAATTAGTAAATGTTTTTGTTCCAACTACACCAAATCCAACGAGTGGATTTTTATTAATGTTTCCAAGAGATGAAGTTATTTATTTGGATATGTCGTTTGAGGAAGCATCTAAATTTATTGTTTCAGCAGGAACATCAAATCCAAAAAATTAAGCTAAATCATAAATT
Organism: uncultured Pelagibacteraceae bacterium; assembly: GCA_902569615.1. GTDB lineage: Bacteria > Pseudomonadota > Alphaproteobacteria > Pelagibacterales > Pelagibacteraceae > Pelagibacter. Next base: position 20,116 of record CACFUX010000009.1, read on the forward strand.
ATATCAGCTTTGTCATATAACTTGATCAATGTTTTATATTTAGATAAATTTTTTTCAGTTTTTTCAATTCTTTTTACCTCTGTTTCTGCAATTTTAAATAAATCTTCATGCAGTATTGGATCAGCTAAATTAAATTTTTTTTCACCACTTTGTTTAAATCCAAGTAAATCACCAAATCCACGTAATTTCATATCTTCTTCGGAGATTTTAAAACCATCATTTGAGCTTTTAAGAATTTTTATTCTTTTTTTTGCATTTTCACTTAAATTATTTTTAAACATTAAAATACATTTTCCTTGAACAGATCCTCTTCCAATTCTTCCTCTGAGCTGATGTAATTGTGATAGTCCAAATTTATTTGAATTTTCGATAACTATTACGTTAGCATTTGGAAAATCTATACCAACTTCAATTATAGTTGTAGATACAAGTATATCGAATTTTTTATGCAAAAAATTTTTTAATATGATTTCCTTTTTTTCTTGATCAACTTTGCTGTGAATTATTTCTACCTTTTTTGGAAATAAATTGCTTAGAAAATTATAAGTTTCCATCGCAGACTTATGGTCAATCTTTTTTGATTCATCAATTAAAGGGCAAACCCAAAATATTTGATTTCCATTATTTATTTCTTTTTTGACAAAATTTAAAACATCATTAATTTTTTCATCTGGCTTACTGAAAGTTAAAATCTCTTTTCTATTCATTGGTTTTTCTTTTATAACTGATAGATCCATGTCTCCATAGATTGTCATAGTGAGTGTTCTTGGAATTGGTGTTGCTGACATTAATAATATATCACAATCGATACCACCTTTATCAGATAAAGATTTTCTTTGTTTGACACCAAATTTATGTTGTTCATCAATTATAATATAACCTAACTTATTAAAAATGGTTTTTTTTTGAAATAGTGAGTGAGTTCCAAAAATTATTTTTGTTTTTGAATTTTTTAATTCCAATAATATTTCATTTTTTTTATTTTTTTTAGTTTTGCTAGTAATTAGATCTATAGCTATATTTTTTGGTATTATTTTTTTAGCTAGATTAAAATGTTGTCTTGCAAGTATTTCTGTTGGTGCCATAAAAGCTACTTGATATCCAGATTCTACTACATTTAGAGCTGACAGTAGAGCAACAATTGTTTTTCCAGAACCTACATCGCCTTGTAAAATTCTAAACATTTTAGATTTAGAAGAAAGGTCTAAATTAATTTCTTTTAAAGCTTTTATTTGATCGTTTGTTAATTTAAATCCAAAATTATTAATTGAACTTTTTGTAAACTTATTAAAAAAAGTTTTTTTATTTTTTTTAATTTTTTTTATTGATTTCTTTATTTCAGAAAATATTAATAATGATGATAATATTTCGTCAAAAACAAGCCTTTTATAAAAATTTGAATTATAATTACCAATGTTTTTATAGTTATGAAGTTTAATAATAGAATCTTTCCAGGATATATTTTTAAACATATTCGCAATATTTGGCTCTAACCATTCTGATAGATTAGGTAATTTTTGTAAAATTTGATTTATTATAAAATTATATTTTTTTTCTGTAATTCCCTCTGTCAAACTGTATTTACTATGAACTTTACTAATTATACTTTTATCTTTTGAAACGTATGTTGGATTTGTTATTTGATATTTTTTTTTAAAATGATTAATCTTCCCACTTATTGTTACCTTTTCATTCAATGGTAATATCTTTTTTATGTAGCCCTCATAACTGTTAAAAAAAACACAATCTATATCTCCAGTATCATCTCTACAGTGTACTTTGTTGGGTAAATTTCTAACTCTTGGAAAATTATATTTAATCGGTATTATCTCTAATGTTGAAATTTTTCCAATATGTAAATCTTTAACTTTAACTAGATTAGTTCTGTCTGTAAAAGATTGGGGCAATCTCCAAAGTAAATCAAAAATATTATTAATGTTTTTTTTTCTTAATATATTTGAGGTTTTTTTTCCAATGTTTTTAAGTTTAGAAATATCATTTAAAAGAAATTCATAGTTATTATTCATAATATATATAAATTATAATATATTATAAATTAATGTCTGAAGATATTGAACTACTTAAAAAAAAAATTGTTTATAAGTCATCTTATAGAGGCATTAAAGAACTTGATATAATTCTAAGATCATTTGTTAGTAAATATTTAAATAAATTAAATTTTGAAGAACTTACAGATCTATTTGATTTTCTAGATAATAATGATGAGGATATTTATAAATTTAAACAAGGTATTAAAACAAATAAAAAGATTAAAAATAACAATGTTACTAATTTATTTAAAAAATTTGAATTATAAAGTGTGGCGGAGAGACTGGGATTCGAACCCAGGAAAGAGTTGCCCCTTTGCCGGTTTTCAAGACCGGTGCTTTCAACCGCTCAGCCATCTCTCCGTGAGCTAGGTTTTATAAGTATAATAATTTAATTCAACCAAAAAATTATAGATTAAATATTTAAAAAGTTTATTGATATTTGCTAATTATGACTAATTTTAATAAAGGAATTTTTTCATCATTTTTAGGTTCTTTTTGGTGGGGTGTAATAGGTGTTTTATATTTTAAATACATTTCTAATATTAATCCATTAGAAGTAGTTTCACATAGAGTTTTGTGGACTATTTTTTTTTTATTTATTTATATTTTATATAAAGGACGCCTAAACTTAATTTCTAAAACATTTAAAAATAAAAAAAAAACATTTCTACTTTTTTTATCTGGATTACTTATATTTATAAATTGGTCAACATGGATTTACGCTTTAACAATCGATCAACTTGTTGAAGCAAGTTTTGGCTATTATATTTTCCCAATATTAAGTGTTTTTCTTGGAAATTTTTTTTTAGGTGAAAAATTAAATATTAAAAAAAAAATTTCTGTATCCATAATAATTATTTCAATAATATATATGATGTTTTTTCTAGAAGTGTTTCCATGGATAGGTTTGATAGTGGCTGTATCTTTTTCTTTTTATGCTGTTTTGAGAAAAATTGCATTAGCTGATACTGATGTTGGATTGTTTATTGAAAGTATATTTTTAATTCCATTAATAATTATAATTTTTTATTATCTAAATGTTGAGTCATCTATTGCTTTTTCTACCCAAAATTTAGATATTTCATTAATTTTAATTTTAGCTGGCCCTATGACAGTGATTCCTTTATTTTTGTTTGTCAAAGGATCTGAGTTGTCGGGTTTAGGGCCCGCAAGTATGATTTTTTTTGTTGCTCCAACTGGTCAATTTTTATTAGGTTTATTTTTATATAAAGAACAATTTATGGTAAATAAGCTGATTGGTTTTGTTTTAATTTGGATTGCTGTAATAATATACTTGAAAGATCTTTATGAAAATAACTAAAATTTTTATTTATTTTTTTTTAACATTTTTTTTAAATATTAATAATTCTTTTTCTGATGATTTTAATGAATGGTTAATCTCATTCAATAAATTCGCCCTAGAGGAGGGTATTTCAAAAGAAACTTTAAATAAAACAATGCTTAATGTTAAATTCTTACCAAAAGTTATTGAGTATGACAGGTATCAACCTGAATTTTATGAAGATACAAAAACATATATATCAAAAAGAACATCAGATAATAAAGTTAATAAGGGAATATCATTATATAAGGAAAATAATTTATTAATAAATAAAATAGAAAAAAAATATAATATTGAAAAAGAATTATTACTATCGCTAATGGGTATAGAAACAAATTTTGGTACATACTTAGGAAAAATGGATATTTTATCTTCACTAGCAACATTAAGTTTCGACAAAAGAAGAAGTGAATTTTTTACAAGAGAATTAATTATTGTATTAAAATTAATTGATAATGGTGTGATAGATAGCGATGTACTATTTGGATCTTGGGCGGGTGCATTTGGAAATTTTCAATTTATGCCCTCTACAATAAATAATTATGCTATCGATTATAATAAAGATAAATTTATTGACTTAAAATCTTATGAAGACTCTTTTGCGTCAGCGGCAAACTATCTAAACAAACTTGGATGGAAAAAAAATTACCCTTGCTACTATCCAGTTAAATTAACCAAAAATATACCAAAGAAGCTATTAAACACATCAGCGAAAAAAATAAAAAACAAAAAGAAATTTAAAAATGTTAAAAAATACATTACCACCAATATTGTAGTTGATGATAATTCATTGGTTGGAATAATAACCCCTGATAGTGATATTGTAGAAAATTCAAATATATATGAACCAGCGTATATAGTATTTTCAAATTATGAATTGATATTAAAATGGAATAGATCTTTAAGATTCGCTTTAGCTGTATGTACATTGAAAGATAAATTTAAAAATGAATTATAAAATCATTATCATAATTATTTTATTTTTGCATTCTTGCACTACAACAAATATTAGTAAAAAAAAGGATGATATTATCCCTCTTGAGATTTTTTCTAATAAAGGATTTACTCTACTTTATGACGAAGATTTAAAAAGTAAAAAATTAGTCAATAAAACGATAGATGAAAGATCATTAATAATTTTTCAAAGAAATTTAAAAAAAAATACAAGTGTAAAAATAACTAATCTGATAAATAATAAATCTATATTAGCTAAAGTAGGTGCAAATTCAAATTATCCAAGTTTTTACAACTCTGTTATTTCTAAAAGAATATTTGATGAGCTTGATTTAAATACTAATGAACCCTATGTTGAAATATCTACTGTATCTGAAAATACCACTTTTTTAGCAAAAAAAGCTAAAATGTTTGATGAAGAAAAAAAAGTTGCAGATAAGGCACCAGTTGAAGGCATAAGTATTAGTGATTTAAGTCAGAATAAAAAAAAATCTAATAAAAATGTTAAAACTGCTAAGTTCAAATATATTATTAAGATAGCAGATTTTTATTATGAAAATACAGCTGAAATGATGAAAAAAAGAATAAAAGATGAAATAAATGTTAAAAATACAAAAATTTTAAAAATTTCTAATACAAATTATCGAGTTTACTTTGGTCCATTTGATAATTTAAAATCCTTAAAACAAACATTTGATGATATAAGTCCTCTAAATTTTGAAAATATTGAAATAATTAAATTATGAAAAAAAAAATATCTATAATTTTTATACTGTTTTTTTCTTTTTTTAGTACCACTGCGTACAACGCAAATTTTGATATAAAAGCAAAAACAGCAATTCTTCAAGACTACTTATCTGGGAAAATTCTTTTTGAAAAAGAACCTGATATGTCAATATATCCCGCATCAATGACAAAAATAATGACATCGATAATTGCATTTGATTTATTAAAAAGTGGACAAATCAAAATGGATGATAAATTTGCAGTATCAGAAAATGCTTGGAGATTATCTCAGGCAGGATTTTCTTCAATGTTCATTATGGTAGGTGATCAGGTTTCAGTTGAAGATCTTTTAAGAGGTATAATTGTTGCATCAGGAAATGATGCATGTGTAGCATTAGCCGAAGGAATAGCGGGCTCAGAAGAAGAATTTGCCATAATGATGACATCAAAAGCAAAAGAAATTGGGATGAGTAACACAAATTTTTCTAATTCATCTGGCTTAAATGATCCAGAAAATTATTCAACCGTTAAAGATATTATGATTATGTCAAATTATTTAATCAAAAATTATCCTAAATATTATGAATATTTTAAGGAAAGAGAATTTACATGGGATAGAACAGGTGGTGATCCGATAACACAAGGTAACAGAAATCCATTATTGTATAAAAACTTAGGTGCCGATGGAATTAAAACTGGTTATTTAGCAGTTGAAAAATATTCATTAGCATCATCAATTATAAGAAATGAAAGAAGATTAATTGCTGTTGGAAGTGGTTTTAAAACTCGTAAAGAAAGATCAAGAGAATCACAAAAGATCTTAACATGGGGACTAACTAATTTTGATACTATAGAAATTGCTAAAAAAAATGAAAAATTTGCTGAACTAGATGTTTGGCTTGGTCAAAAAGATAAGGTTGCAGTTTATGCAGATCAAGACATCTATAAAACAATTAAAAAAGCGAGATTAAGAAATCTAGAAGTAAAAATATTATATAAAGGACCAATAGAGGCTCCAATAGAAAAAGATGCAAAAGTTGCAAGACTAGTTGTTAATTATGAAGGAAATTTATTATCAGATTACGATCTACTGGCAGCAGAAAAAGTTAAAAAGAAAAATATAATTTCAAGAGTCATAAAATCTATAAACTATTTAATTTGGGGTGATGTATAAATATCCAATTATAGTTTTTGAAGGTATTGAAGGTTCAGGAAAAAGTTTTCACATTAAAAAAGTTGAACAACATCTTAAAAATAATAAGATAGAACATATAAAATTAAGAGAACCAGGTGGCTCTAAAAACTCAGAGAAAATTAGAAATATTATTTTAAATAAAAAATCTAACTTTAATAGTTTAACAGATCTTTTATTGTATATGGCCGCTAGAAATGAGAATTTTCAAAGTATAATAAAAAAGAATTATAAAAAAAAAATAATATTGATAGACAGATTTATTGACTCTACTATAGCATACCAACATTATGGTATGGGATTGGATAAAAGTTTAATTATTAAACTTAACAGAATTATATTAAAAAATATCAAACCAGATTTTACTTTTTTAAATATAGTAAGCATGAAAAATCTTAAGTTAAGAGTCAGCAAAAGACAAAAAAACAGATATGATAATTTTAATAGTCATTTTTACAACAAAGTACAAAAAGGCTATTTAAAAATTTCAAAAAATAAAAAAAAATATATGATCATTAATTCAAATAAAAATATTAATTTTAATATCAAGATTATAAAAAATAAAATCAATAATCTTTTATCAATATGAATATAAAACCATTTAATAACACTAAACTATATGGATATAATCATTTATTCTCTAAGCTAGTCAAACTATATTCAGAAAATAGGTTACCTAATAAAATAATCTTTTCTGGAAATAAAGGAATTGGAAAGTCAACTCTGGCATATCACTTAACAAATTATATTTTATCAACTAATGAAAATAATGAATATGATCTTGAAAATAAAAAAATAAATGAAAATAATAATTCATACAAATTAATTTCAAAAAATATCCATCCAAATTTTTTTTTAATTAGCAACGATGATGAAAAACCAAATATTCAAATATCTAAAATTAGAGAAATGATAAATTTTACTAATAAATCATCCTTTAACAATGAATGTAAAATTATTATAATTGATAATATTGAATATCTAAATAAACATTCAATAAATGCGTTGTTGAAAGTAATTGAAGAACCAAATTATAACATTAATTTTTTTTTAATTCATAACAACAAAAATAAAATTTTAGATACATTAAATTCACGTTGTATTAAATTTAATCTATTTTTAAATAACGATGAAAAGAAAATTGTTTTAAATAATTTATTAAATGCTGAATTTTACTCTAATTTAAACTCAGATTTTAAGAATATTTACAGTTCACCAGGAGACATAATTTTTTTACATAATTTTTTTATTGAAAATAATATTAATGAAAACATAAATATAGATAATTTGTTAAAATTTATTATAAATAAATCTTTATTTAAAAAAAATATTTTTATTAAGGACAATTTTTCATATTTTATAGAACTGTATTTTTTAAAATTATTGAATAGTCTTAAAAAAAAGGAATACGTTTATTCATTGTATAAATATTTTTTATTAAAATTATCAAATTATAATAAATATAATTTAGATTTTGAAAGTGTTATAATTGAATTTAATAATAAAGTTTTAAATGAATAAAAATTATTTTATTACAACTCCAATTTATTATCCATCAGCTAAACCTCATATGGGTCATGCATATTCAAGTGTAGTATCTGATGTAATAGCAAGATTTAAAAGATTAGATGGATATAATGTTGAATTTTTAACTGGAACTGATGAACATGGTTTAAAAATACAGCGAGCTGCTGAAGCAAAAGGTATTGATACTAAGGAATTTTGTGATGAAATAAGTAAAACTTTCAGAAATTTATCAGATCTACTAAACCTTACTAATACTGACTTTATAAGAACGACTGAAGATAGGCACATTAAATCAGTTCAAAATTTATGGAATATTTTATTAAATAATAATCAGATATATTTATCAAAATATTCAGGTTGGTACTCGGTTTCCGATGAAGCCTTCTACAATGAAAATGAAATTAAAGAAGAAAATGGTATTAATCTATCAATTAATTCTGGATCAAAAGTAGAATGGGTAGAGGAGGAGTCTTATTTTTTTAAACTATCAGAATGGGAAAATAAATTACTAGAATTTTATGAAAAAAATCCAAAATTTATTTTACCTAAATCAAGACGTAATGAAGTAATTAGTTTTGTAAAAAGCGGACTTAAAGATCTATCAGTTAGCAGAAAATCTTTTTCATGGGGCATAAAAGTACCAAATGATAAGAATCATATTATTTATGTTTGGTTAGATGCGTTAACTAATTATATAAGCGCATTAAATTTTCCAGACAAAAATAATATCAAGTATAAAAATTTTTGGCCTGCAGATGTACACATGATTGGAAAAGATATATTAAGATTCCATGCAGTTTATTGGCCTGCTTTTTTGCTAGCTGCAGATTTACCACCGCCAAAAAGAGTTTATGGCCATGGATGGATTTTATCTGGGGAAGAAAAAATGTCTAAATCGAAAGGTAACATACTCGACCCTTTAGAAATAATTAATAAATATGGTCTCGATCCTTTGAGATATTATTTACTTAAGGAAGTTTCTTTTGGGAGTGATGGTAGCATTTCTCAAGATAAATTAGAAAGCTGCATTAATAGCGATCTGGCGAATAATTATGGAAATTTTTGTCAAAGAGTTATTTCGTTCAATGAAAAAAACTGTAATCTTTCTATACCAAAAAAGGATAATTTCAAAAAAGAAGATTTAATTATTCTAAACAAAATAAGTGATGCATTAGACACTTTAAGATTAAACATCGATAATCAAGAATTGAGTATTTATACAAATTTTATCGTTGATTGCTTATTTGACTCAAACAAATACTTTAATGACCAAGCACCTTGGGAAAAAAAGAACGATATTAAAAGACTTAATACTATTGTTTACGTATCATTAGAAATTTTAAGAAAAATTTCTATATTATTAAATCCAATTATTCCTGAAACATCTTTAAAAGTTTTAAAAATTTTTAACTTAAATCAAAGTAATATAAATTTAGATTCATTAAAAAATCACGAAATTTTATCTGTTGATTCTAAAATAGAAAAAATTAGTATTTTGTTTAAAAAAATAGAAAAAAATGATTGATTCACATTGCCATTTAGATCATGAACCAATGTATGGTGACCTTAAAAACGTTATAAAAAGATCAAAAGATAATGGTTTAAGTAAAATTTTATCTATTTGTACTACAAATGATAGTTTTTCAAAAATTATTAAAATAATAGATTTTGATCCAATTATTTTTGGTACTTTTGGAATTCATCCACATGAGACATCAAAAGATGTTGTTACAAAAAATGAAATAATTAATAATGTTAGAAAGCACAATAAAATTATTGCAATAGGAGAGAGTGGATTAGATTTTTATTACAATCATTCAGACAAAAATGCGCAAATAAAAAGCTTTAAAACCCACATAGAAGCATCTTTAGAACTTAATATTCCAATAATAGTACATTCAAGAAATGCAGAAATCGAAACATTTGAAATATTAAAAAGTTATTATGAATTTAGACCTAAAATTTTGATGCATTGCTTTACTGGTTCATCACAATTTGCAAAAAATATGTTAACCCTAGGGAGCTATTTTTCTGCTAGTGGTATTATAACTTTTAAAAATAGTTTGGATTTACAAAAAACGTTTATGACTATACCTAATGAAAAATTGTTAATAGAAACTGACAGTCCTTATTTAGCACCTGTGCCATTGAGAGGTAAAAAAAATGAGCCTAGCTATATAAAACATACTTTAAACAAGTTGGGAGAAATTAAAAAGACAACTATTGATGAAATAGAAACTATTACATCTAATAATTTCAACCTATTATTTAATTTAAAATAAAGTATGTCTATCAAATTTACTATACTTGGCTGTGGTAGTTCAATGGGTGTTCCCAGATCTGATGGTTATTTTGGAAATTGTGACCCTACAAATTTAAAAAATTACAGAAGTAGATGCTCTGGTATTATTCAAACAAAATCAGACAATATATTAATTGATACATCACCAGATTTGAGAAGTCAGTTAATTAATAATAAAATTAAGAAAATTGATAAAGTTTTATATTCACATATGCACGCAGATCAAACACACGGAATTAATGATTTAAGGGTTTTTTTTATAAAAAATAGAAGACCAATACCCATATACACTGATAAAAAAACAAAAGATCATTTAACAAAGACTTTTTCATACTGTTTTGAAAATAGAAGTAAAGAATATCCTGCTACATTGAAGCTAAATATAGTTAAGAATAGATTTACAATTAAAGATGGTGCAAAAAATATTTCAATTAAATCTGTAAAAGTAGAACATGGAAAAGTTCAAAGTATATGCTATATAATTGATAATAAATTAGCATATATTAGTGACGTTAGTAAAATTTATAAAAAAGATTATAAATATTTTAAAAATCTAAAATACTTAATAATTGATTGTTTATGGTATAGAAACCATCCATCTCATCTTAATCTAGAACAGTCAATTAAACTTATTAAATTATTTAAACCAAAAAAAGCTATACTTACAAATTTACATTGTGACCTTGACTATGAAATATTAAGAAAAAAATTACCTAAAAATATAGTACCAGCTTATGATGGATTAAAACTTAAATTATAATAATTTCTCGATTTTTGAAGTAATTTTGTCTGACTTTGGACTCGTAAAAGATGAATATGTATCTTCAATCTTGCCTTCTTTATTAATTAGAATTTTGTAAAAATTCCACTTGGGAACTGCAGATTTACCATGGTTTTTTTTTGCCCATTTAAATATTTCATGAGCATTATCACCTTTAACCTCCGATATAGTAGACAAAGGAAAATTTATATTAAAATTAACTTCACAGAATTTTTTTACTTCAGAGTTTTTTGTTTTTTCTTGATTAAAGGAATTTGATGGTATACCTAATACTACAAGACCGTTGGATCTATACTTGTCCCATAAATATTGTAAATCTTCATACTGTTTAGTAAAACCACAGTAACTTGCTGTGTTAACTAAAAGCACAACTTTATTCTTATATTTTTGAAAATTTATTACTTCGCCTGAAATGCTATCAATTTTAAAATCAAAAAAAACTTTTTCGTAATCTGCATGTGAACTTTTAAAAAAAAACATTATTATTGTTATTCCTATTAATACTATTTTTCTCATTTTTAAATTTATTTATTGGGAGTAAGTAATATTAAAAAATAACCAAATAAAGTGGATAATAATGACCCAGTTAAGACTCCAATTTTTACACCGTCCATATATTGCATATTTTCAACAAAAGCTAAATTACCAACAAATAAACTCATAGTAAAACCAATACCTGTTAAAATACCAACTCCATAAAAATTATACCAATTCGAATTATTTGGCATTTGAGCTATTTTAAGCTTAATAGAAATGTATGAAAATACAAATACCCCTAATTGTTTACCAACAAATAAGCCAAGAACAATTCCTAATGGCACTTTATCTAATAATGATGAAAATGATAAGCCTTCTAAAGAAACTCCAGCATTAGCAAAAGCAAATAATGGCATAATTCCAAATGCTACATATGGACTTATTGCATGTTCAATCTTAATTAATAATGAAAAATCTTTTTCTTTTTTTCTATGTGGTATAGTCATTGCTAATAAAACACCTGCTATTGTTGCATGAATACCTGAGTTGTGTGTAAAATCCCAAAGAAGTAGTCCTACAAAAAGATAAGGAATAAATTTTTTAACATTAAATTTATTTATTATTAACAAAATCAAAAAAGCAATTAACATTAGAGAAAGGTACTTAATACTTAAATCGCCTGAGTAAAATAAAGCGATAATAACAATTGCACCTAAATCATCAATAATTGCTAAAGCTGTCAAAAATACTTTCAATGATAAAGGTACTCTCTTTCCTAATAAAGATAGTACTCCAAGAGAAAAAGCAATATCTGTTGCAGAGGGAATTGCCCATCCATTTAATGTTTCACTGTCACCTAAATTAATAATAATATAAATAAATGCAGGTACCACCATCCCACCAACAGCTGCAATTATAGGCAATAAAGCCTGCTTTATATTTGATAACTCTCCTTGCAAAAATTCTCTTTTTATTTCTAAAGTAACAAAGAAAAAAAATATTGCCATTAATGCATCATTTATCCAATGTAAGACAGAAAGTTTTAATCCAAAATTATTAATTCCAATAAACAAGTAATTACTTAATGTAGAAAAATATAAATCTGATAAATTTGAATTACTAATAACAAGGGCAGCCACAGCAGCAAATAACAAAACTAAACCGCTTGCTGCTTCAAGTTTAAAGAACCATTTAAATGGTGATGATATATATTTAAGCATTTTTTATTTTATTAAATCTAATATGAAGAGTTTAATGTCTTTAAGAGATTGGTACAAATTATTTAATATAATTTGTATATTAGGGAATATTGTTTCTAGAGGTTCTTTAAAAGTATCCAAAACAAGTATCAAAGTTATAGATGTAATTATTATTACTAATAAAAGTTTAAAGTAATTAACACTATAATCATTTTCTTTTAAAGTTTTTTTAGGATTAATTTCTTTTTGATCTTCTTCAATATTAATAGTTTTTCTATCGTTGTTTTGTGTATTCGCAGCTGTTTTTTCTTTATATGTATCTTGATAAGTATCTTGCGTTTCATTTATAATTTTTTCTATTTTAAAAAACCATTGATGATCACAACTACCACATTGCAGCATTCTACCTTCCGAAGGTATTAATTTTTGGTCAATTTCAAATTTTTTTTCGCCACATGGGCAAGTAATTATCATGATTTCTTGTATATCAGATTTTTATTAAATTTCTTCATTTTTGGTAATATTTATCCTTTGAAATTAGCATTAACTACTGTATTAGTTACCCATTCGGGGCGTAGCGCAGCCTGGTAGCGCATCTGGTTTGGGACCAGAGGGTCGCAGGTTCAAATCCTGCCGCCCCGACCATTTTATGAAAAAAGCAAAAATATATAAACCATCAAAAACGGCTATGCAGTCTGGTCTAAAAAAATTTGATAAATGGATTATCGAGTTTATTTCAAAAAAGCCAGGCATAAATCCATTAATGGGGTGGGAGAGCTCTTCAGATACATACTCTGAATTAAATCTTGAATTTAGTTCAAAAGAACTTGCGATTGAATATGCAAAAAAAAATAAAATTGATTACGAATTGATTGAACCTAAAAATAGAAAAATTAATAAAAAGTTCTATGCTGACAATTTTACTAAATAATGTTTAAATTTTTTACACAAAAAAAATGGTTTTTATGGAGCATCTTTGGATCTCTTTTTATATTAGTCTCAACATGGTATCAGGTTCAATTAGATGTGCGAATTAATGAATGGTTTGGTGAATTTTACGACACTTTACAAAAAGCTTTAACAACACCAAATTCGGTAAGTGAACAAGAATTTATTGGCTACTTATTTACTTTTGCAAAAATTGCAGCTCTATGGATTTTAATAGCTGTATTTACAGGATTTTTTACAAGTCATTGGGTATTTAGATGGAGAACTGCAATGGCCAATTACTATCACGAACAATGGTTGAAGGCTAGATTAACAGAAGGCGCTTCTCAAAGAGTTCAAGAAGATACTTTAAAATTTGCAAGAATTATGGAAGGTCTTGGAACTGGTTTATTAGATAGCATAATGACTTTAATTGCTTTCACTCCAATTCTATGGGGCTTGTCTAAACAAATTGATGTTCTACCATGGATTGGTCAAGTTGATCACGCATTAGTATGGGTTGCTATAATTTCTGCTTTAGGCGGTACTTTGTTGCTTGCAGCTGTAGGAATTAAACTTCCTGGAATTGAATATGACATTCAAAAAGAAGAAGCTGGTTATAGAAAAGAATTAGTTCATGGAGAAGATGATCCTATAAGAGCGGCACCTCCAACTATTGGTCAGCTTTATAATAGAGTTAGGGGTATACACTATAAATCTTATTTTCATTATTTATACTTCAACACAGTTAAATGGAGCTATTTTCAAGGAATGGTAATTGTACCTTATCTGGCTCTAGCTCCTACAATAGTAACAGGTGCAATAACACTAGGATTTGTTCAACAAATCACAAGAGCATTTGGAAGGGTAGAGGGATCATTACAATATTTAGTTAAAAGCTGGTCTACGATTGTAGAACTAATATCTGTATGGAAGAGATTGAGAGAATTTGAAAATAAATTACATTCAGCTGAAAATGATTCTTCTGTTAAAATTTAGAAATGAGTTTAGATAAAGACCTAATTGATAAACTAGTAAATGTAACTTCAAGTGCCTCTATTGCATGTTATATGCATATTGGTAAAAAAAATAAAATTATTGCAGATAAAGCTGCTACCGACTCGATGAGAAATAATCTAAATAAATTAGATATTGATGGAAGAGTAGTTATAGGCGAAGGAGAATTGGACGAAGCACCAATGCTGTATATAGGTGAAAAGTTAGGTACTGGCAAAGGTTTAAGTATTGATATTGCTGTTGATCCACTAGAAGGAACAAATTTTGCTGCAAATAATCTACCTGGAGCAATGTCTGTTATTGCTGTCAGTGCTAAAAATAATTTATTTAATGCACCTGAAACTTATATGGATAAATTGGCAGTTAGTAAGGATGTTCCATTTGATGCTACAGATTTGGACTTTTCTGTTGAAAAAAATATAAAAAATATCGCAGACTCAAAAAATAAGGATATTAGTAAAATAACAGCTTGCATACTTGATAGACCAAGACATAAAGAAATAATTGATAAATTAAAAAACTTAAAGGTTAATTTAAAACTAATTTCTGATGGTGATATATCAGGAGCTCTTTTAGTTACAGATAAAAAATATAATACTGATATATTTTTAGGTATTGGTGGTGGTCCAGAGGGAGTTTTAACTGCGGCAGCTTTAGATTCTTTTAATTGTAAATTTCAAGGAAGATTTTTATTTAAATCTGATAAAGATATATTAAGAGCAAAAAAAATGGGCATTAGTGATTTAAACAAAAAGTATGAAGTTGATGAAATAGTTAGAGGAGATTCTATTTTTTGTGCAACTGGTATCACCTCAAATGAACTTGTTAATGGTGTTAAATTTGAAAACGGAAAATTTATTACAGAAACATTGGTTACACATAAAAATTCTTCGAACAAAATAGTAAAAAAAGAGGTACCTATTACTTGATTAATTTCATTATTTACAATAAAAGATCCAAATTTGGTCCCTTCGTCTATCGGTTAGGACACGTGGTTTTCATCCTCGAAAGAGGGGTTCGATTCCCCTAGGGACCGCCATCAAAATGTATTATGTGTACCTCATAATTTCAAAAAACAAAAAAAGAACAATTTCTTATGTTGGTTATACGAATAACTTAAAAAGAAGAATTAAATTACATAATGAAGCTAAAGGAGCAAAATTTACTAGAGGTAGAAAATGGAGCTTATTATACTCAAAAAAATATGCTAATAAAAATATAGCCATGAGTGAAGAGTACAAACTAAAAAAAAATTACAAATTAAGAGAAAAAATTAAAAATAGAGGCAAAAATTGAGAATTTCAATATTACTACCATTTAAAGAGAATTTTTCACCTACATACGCAGGAGCTGTTTCACTTTTTATAAATGACACACTTAAGATAAGTAAATATAAAAAAAATACAATTGTTTATGGTAATACAAGTTACAAAAATAATTTTAAGTTAAATTATAAAAATATTTTTTTAAAAAAAAGAATTTTTCAGAGTCAAAATAGAAAATATGTTGAAGAATTTATAAAAATAGAAAAAGAAAATTATTCAGATTTAATAGAATTACATAATAGACCTATTTATTTAAATTATTTAGTTAATGAGTTAAAAAATAGAACTTACATACTATATTTTCATAATGATCCATTAACAATGAATGGATCAACTACAATAACTGAAAGAATTTTTTTATTAAAAAATTGCTTTAAAATTATATTTAATAGCAATTGGTCAAAAAAAAGATTCTTGGAAGGTATGAAAAGTGATTATATAAATAGTGAAAAATTAATAGTAATAAATCAATCTGCAAAAAAAAATAAAATTAACTTAAAAAAAAAGAAAAAAATAATTACTTTTGTAGGAAAGTTAAATAAATCTAAAGGTTATGATTTATTCGGTAAGGCAATAATAAAAATTTTAAATAAATATAAAGATTGGGAGAGTTATGTAGTTGGAGATGAGCCGAGAGATAAACTTTTGTTCAACCATAAAAGATTAAATAAACTAGGATTCCTTCAGCATAATGATGTTTTAAACATTTATAAAAAAACAAGTATAGCAATTGTTTGTTCAAGATGGGAGGAACCATTTGGCAGAACAAGTCTAGAAGCATCAGCAAACGGATGTGCTGTTGTTGTAAGTGATAGGGGAGGTCTTAGTGAAACTATTACTGATGGAGTTATTTTAAAGAAGTTAGATCAACAAAATATTTTTAAAGAAACTGAAAAACTGATCAAAAATGATAAAAAGAGAAAAGATTTACAATATTTATCATTAAAGAATTTTTACTTAACTCATAATTACATTTCAAATTTAATTGATAAAGTTAGAGATGAAAAACTTGGACATATTAAGAAGTTTTTCACTGTAAACACAAAAAAATCATTAAGAATTTTACATGTCACAAATTTTAATGAAAGACATAATGGAAGACTTTTTTTTAATACCGGTAGAAGAATTAATAATGGATTTATTAGATTGGGAAATAGTGTTTTGGAATTTAGTGATAGAGACATTCAAAAAAACTACAAATCCTATTCAGATATATCAGGAGCTAAAACACTTAATGAAAAGCTTAGAATTACATGCTATAATTACAAACCTGACATGATAGTTTTGGGTCATGCAGATCTTATTTCATCAAATGTGCTAGGTGAATTAAAAAATGAATATCCCCATTTAAAAGTGGCACAATGGTTTTTGGATCCGCTTAATATTAATGGCCCAGATTATTTAAAAAATAAAAAACGTATTTTAGATAAATCAAAATTTATCGATGCAAATTATATTACAACAAGTCCAGATGTTTTAAAATTCTTACCTAAAAGCGTAGAAAATTTTTTTATACCAAATCCATCAGATCCTTCTTTTGAAACACTTAATAATTTTAATCATTCATGCTCTAATGATGTTTTTTTTGCATTAAGTCACGGTGTTCATAGAGGTACTCTAAAATCTAGATCAAGAGATGATAGGGAAAAGTTTTTAAACAAATTGATGAAAATATCAAAAAATACAAAATTTGATATTTATGGCTTAAACAATGTACAACCAATATGGGCGAACCAATATTTCAAAACTATTTCTAATTCTAAAATGGGTTTAAACCTAAGTAGAGGTACGCCAATTAAATATTATAGCAGTGACCGCCTCACACAAATTACTGGCAATGGACTGGTTACACTTATTGATAAAAAAACAGGATATAACGATTTTTTTGATGATAGTGAAATGGTATTCTATTCAAATGTATACGATTTATCTGAAAAAATAGTAAAAATAAATAAAGATGAAAAATTAAGAAAGTCTATAGCAAAAAAAGGTAAGAAAAAGTACTTAAAATATTTTAATTCAAATTTAGTAGCTGAATTCATTATCAATAAAACCTTACAAATTAATAATAAATCTAAATATTTATGGCATGATAAATGATCAAATATTTGATATTTCGTACTGATAAAATAGGTGATTTTCTCCTTACTGCAATATTAATTAATTCAATTAAAAGAAATAATCCCCAATCTTATATTATAGTTGTGGCCTCTGAAAGTAATTATGATTATATTAAATCATTTAAAAACATAGATGAAGTCCTTTTACTAAAGAAAAACTTTATAAATAAACTAACTTTACTTAAAAATTTACTTATTCATAAATTTAACAGTATTATTGTTCATGATGGTAAAAATAGATCAAATTTTATCACTTTCCTTTTAAAATCAAATTTGAAAATTTACTGCAAGCCTTCTAGAGAAATATCATATATTGCTGGTATCACAAAAATTTTAAATACTTTAAAATTCAATTTTTTAGATGATGATCTTAATACACTTAATGACAGATCATATGATAAAAATTTTGATTTAGATGGTAAATTTATTCTTTTACACTTTGATGAAAAATGGATCTATAATAAATATATTTCTAGTTACTTAAATATAGAACCTAATGAAAATGAGCTTGTTTTATTCTTTAAATCAATTGTTAATAAAACAAAAAAAAATTTAGTTGTCACGACTGGATCTACCTCCCTTGAGATATTAAA
Organism: uncultured Pelagibacteraceae bacterium; assembly: GCA_902569615.1. GTDB lineage: Bacteria > Pseudomonadota > Alphaproteobacteria > Pelagibacterales > Pelagibacteraceae > Pelagibacter. The sequence continues at coordinate 38,649 of CACFUX010000009.1, forward strand.
TTCTATATTTAGCACTAATTTAAGTAAAAATATTTTTTTTTATAATAATTTAAATTTTATTGAACTTGAAAGTTTAGTAGACAAATGTGATTTATTAGTTGCTTGTCATGGAGCAATTTCACATGTTGCTTCTGCAAAAAATATTAGACAGATGGATATAATAGAAAAAAAAAAAATAAATTTTTATAACAAATGGACTAGTCACTTCAGAAATCATAATTATATATATAGAAAAAATTTTAGTGATTTAAGTGAGGAAATTATTTCTAATTTATAATTTTATTTTATTTAATGCGTTATTCTTAAATAAATTTGCTTCTTGAATATATCTTCTTACCATTTGAGTTGTTTTGTGTCCTGTCATTGCCATTATATTTCTTTCTTCTGCTCCAAATTCAGCTGCTGATGTAGCAAAACCTGATCTCAGACTATGACCACCATATTTATTTGGATCTAAACCTGAAAGTAATACGTATTTTTTAATGATAAGTGCTATACTTTTATCCGATAGTTGAAATATTTTACCTGAATTAATTTGATTTGAGTTAATCCAATCCTTTAATTTTTTTACAGGACAATATGATTGATTTTCAAAGTAGGGGATTGCTTTGATCATTCCTTCACCTGACTGGTCTGTTTTTGATCTTTTTATAAATATTTTTACTCCTTCGTTTACAAAATCTAGATCTTCGTAATCAATATTAACTAGCTCCGATCTTCTAAATCCACCTGCAAATCCTATAAGTATAATTGCCTTGTCTCTAAATTTTTTTGTTTCTGATTGTTTAACTTCATCTATTTTATTAATTATCATTTTTAAATCATTGATTAATATAGGTTTTTTTGCTTTCTGATTAGTACCTCTAACTCTTTTTATACCATGTAAATTCTCCATAATAATTGGATGTTTTGTGTCAAGATAATGCCCTTTTATCTTATGAATAACGCTTATAGAGGCTATTCTTCGCTTTAAAGTACTAAATTTTGAGCTTGCAGCTAAGTGGGTTAGATAAATTGACAAGATTTTAGGCTCTGTAGGCATTGAATTTAAACCATTTTTATTACAGAATGCTGAGAAATCTCTAAAATCAGCCTTATACGCTCTTAATGTATTTTCAGATTTAGAGTTCTTTAAGTTTTTTAAAGTTTCTAATTCAAGGTTTTTTAAATCAGTTATAAGTTCATTCATAATATTTTCCGATAACCATTAATTATCGGAAGTTATAATATATCACATTTCTTATGTCAAGCAAATTTGTTAAATTAAAATTATGCCAAAATACGTACTTATAGGTTTAGCAATACCAATTTTATTATTTTTATTAATGAATCTTTGGTCAAAGATTAGCGATAAAACAAAAAATAAAATAATAGCCTCTATATTTGGAATAATAGCTATTGGGTTCGTTGTTCTTATTGGGTTGCTAATTTTTTAATTTTTTTCCCCACTATCCACAGTTGTTAAAAAATCAATAAATTCAACAATAAAGTGATACATACAACTTACAACATCTGATAATCTTAAAAATGAATTAAGAGGCAACTCTTAACTGGCCGATTGGGGAAAAACCGAGAGGTTCAAGCCCAGGGGGCAGAAAGTTCTGCAAAGCAGCGCTAAACATGCAGAGCGGAAGACATGGCGGTAGCGCATACAACGACGTGTCAAAACTACTGTTCTTTGCACCGTAAAAAGTGCAAGGAAACAGGGTTTTTTTCATTATAATGGTCAAAAAATAAAATAACATGGGATCAATTGACGGTGATTTACCAGCTATATGGTTTTTAATAACCTCAATTGGATTTATAATACTAAGTTTTATCCAATACAGAAATGCTGGAAAAAGTATAGAAACCATCTTTTTATCGTCTTTAGCAATTATATTTATGATTAGTTATTTTTTACTAATTTTTTCACGTTAAAAAAATGAAAGGAACAAAATTTCAGATAAAAGTATGGAAATACTTAAAGAAAATACCAAGAGGAAAGGTAAAAACCTACAAAGAAGTAGCAATTGGTATAAATAAGCCTAAATCAGCAAGAGCTGTTGCAAATGCATGTGGAAAAAACCCATATGCCCCTATAGTGCCCTGTCATCGAGTTATTAGGTCTGATGGGAAATTGGGTGGTTTTTCTGCTCCAGGTGGAACAAAGGCTAAGAAAAAACTATTAAAAAAGGAAGGTTTTTCGCTTTAGAAACCTTTAATATCAAGGCTTTTTTCATATATTCCATTTTTTTTTAAAAATTTTTTGTTTTCTCCCTTTAGTTGTACTATATAAGCATACATACTAAAATAAGCCCCTTCTATGCTCGATTAAACACTATATTCATAATATGCAAACCTATAGAAAATGTGCTTTAAAATACTTATTTAAAGCTTAAATAAAACCATTTTTTATTGATTTTGCATGGTTTAATGATTTATATAAATTGCTATTTGGCTTTTCTTGGATCAGGATTGTTTATACATCTGACTTTATTATAAAAAAATAAGTAAAATCGTCATTAATTCATTGAATAGTTTTTTGGCGTATTTCTTATGTATATATTTATACTATTTTATTGTGTATATAATTTTTACTTTAACTTATATAAATAATTAAATAAAATCAACTGTTTAAATTAATAATTTAAAGTAATTTATTAGAAATTAAGACATATTAATTTACTTATAATTCTTAAATAGCAAAACCTCATTTCTGAATATAAATACGCCAGAAGAAACAATGATTAAAAGACCAACAAAAGTCCAAATGTCAGGAAAGTCTTTAAATACATAATAACCAAGAATTATATTAGTAACAATTTCAAAATACCCAAAAGGTGCTAACTTTGATGCATCAGCATATTTTAAAGAATAAATTAATAATATATGACCTAAGCATGCAAAGATACCCATAATACCTAGCCATAGCCATTGAATATTTGTTGGATTAACCCAAACAAAAGGAACAATAAAGCTCGATATAATGGCCCCTACTATACCAGTTAGTAAAAGAGTTAATAATGGATTATCGGTCGAATGAAGTTTTCTAGTAATTATTAAATAAATACCGTATAAAAATCCTGTTCCTAAGGCCGCAATGGTAGCCAGATTAAATTCTAAAAAACCAGGTCTTATTACTACTAAAGTTCCTAAAAAACCAACTATTACAGCCACCCACCTTTTAATCCCAACTTTTTCTTTTAATATTATTGGTGATAATGCTGTAGTTACTAAGGGAGCAATAAAAGCTAAAGTTAAAGCTTTAGCCATGGATATTATTGATATTGAATAAAAAAAACAAAAATTTGCAGAAAGTAAAGTTATCCCCCTTAAAATTTGCAATTTTGGACTATCAGTAAATTTTAAATATTCTCTAAAGAAAAAAAACATAAAAGGAAGAGTCCAAAAGACAGTAAAAAAATATCTGGCCCAAGTAATTTGTAAAAAAGATAATTCAGAAGATAAATATTTTGCGATAGTGTCCATAAAAGGTAACACTATCCATGCTGATAAATTCAGAATTATAGCTCTCATTATGCAAAATATTTAAGAGCAATAAATACGATAATTGGAACTGTAACAAAAGATAATACAGTTGATACAAAAATCATACTAGCAACATCATCTACTGTTTTTTTTGGAGAATATAATGAACCAACAAGAAAATTTAAAATTGCACTAGGCATTGAGCATTGAATCAAAAGAACACCTGCAGCAAAACCTGATAAATTAAAATAATAGATAATATAGAAACCAATTAAAGGACCTATTATAACCCTCGCTAAAGAAGATATTAAAGATTTTTTAAAAGAGAAAACCTTTAATCTTGTCAATGCGATTCCAAGCGACATTAGTATTAAAAATATTGTTGCGTACATTAGTAAAAAGGTTGTATTTTCTACAAATATAGGTAATTCGATACGATAATATAAAAGAATAACCGAAAAAATAATCGTATAAAAAGGTGGACTTTTTAAAATTACATTAAAACTTATCTTTCGATCAGCCAAGAACACTCCAACAGTAAAATGAAACAAAATAATTAATGCTGTAATTGCTGCTGCAACACCTAAACCTTCATATCCATATGCAAATAAACAAATTGGAAATCCCATATTGCCAGTATTAGGCATCATAAATGGAGGCAGCTCCCTTATAATATCCTTTGATTTAAGAAAAAATAAAAAAATTACCCCTACTAATGCAAATGCAATGATCGCTATTAAGTAATAAAAAAAATAATCTAAGAACACGCCAAATGAAACATTTTTTACATTTAATGCATAAATTATCATTGCTGGAGAACCAACATTTGCTGCAAAGCTAGTAATAAAGGATGTATCGAATTTTTTATCCTTTTTTCCTATATAATAACCAATACCAATCACAAAAAAGACTGGGAATAATACCTCAAATAACTTGATATAAATTTCCATGTCAGAAAAGTCTTATTCTTGTGGGAATTTTTAATATATTTTTATTAGTATTTAATGATTTTAAACATTTGTTAGCATTTAACTCGTTTGTTTCGTGTGTAATAATTATAATGGAAGCTTTCTTATTTTTATGGTCAGGAATTTGAATAAGTCTTTCAACAGAAATATTACTACTAGCTAATGATTTTGTAATTTGTGATAAAATACCTGGTTTGTCATTAACTTCAAATCTTAGATACAAAGAGTTTGAATATTTCATTACATCATAAGAGGAAATAGATTTACGCTTCTTACTTGAAACTCCGAAAGGAAATTTAATATTACCTCTTAATATAGATAACAAATCAGACATAAGAGCAGATGAAGTTGGTCCTGGTCCAGCTCCCTCGCCTTGTAAAACACTCTCACCAACGGGATAACCATTTAAAATAACTGCATTCATAACACCTGATACATTTGATATGTAAGTATCTCTTTTAACCAAACATGGGTGTACTCTTTCAAAAAGTTTATTGTTAACCAATTCAGTTATTCCTAATAGCTTGATTCTATAATTAAGCTGTTTTGATATTTCAATATCTTTAAATTCAATATTTTCAATTCCTTCCATTAAACATTTTTTTTTGGATATATTTTTATTGAATGACAATGAAGATAGAATTCTAATTTTAGCTAAAGCATCATAACCATTTAAATCAAGTTTTGGATTACCGGGTTCAGCGTAACCATGCTTCTGAGCTTTTTTTAAGACATTCGTAAATGAATCTTTTGTATTTTCCATTTCAGATAATATATAGTTGCAAGTACCATTTAATATGCCATACACTTTATCTATTTTGTTAGTGGCTAAACTTTCCTTTATAGTTCTCAAAATTGGAATACCTCCTGCTACAGAAGCTTCAAATTCTAAATTTACTTTATTTCTTTCAGCTAGCTTGGATAAATAGTCTCCATGAGTAGATATTAATGCTTTATTAGGTGTTATTACGTGAATTTTATTATTTAACGCAGTTTCAACTATTTTTTTTGAAATTCCATCTTTTAATCCAATGCATTC
>CACFUX010000010.1 GCA_902569615.1 uncultured Pelagibacteraceae bacterium
TGGTACTTCTATACATTTTTTCCCAAAGGTATTCATAGTCAAATGGATCTTCTCCAATTACTAAATCTTTTAAATAACAATCTATTGCTTTTTTTGTAACTTCGGGTGCAAGAGCAGCATTTCCTAAACCTACTGTTCCATCATCTCCTATAACTTCGCATACTAACCACTCATGAAATCTAAATGATTTCATTTTGTCTCCTTTTTCTTTAAGTAGATCGGTTGGATTTGTACAAAAATTTTGTGCTGGAGGAACTATTTCTCCAGTCCATTTATAAATTGTAGTTTTAATATCTTTAATTTTAGTCATGCTTAGATATATTTTGAGCCATTGTTATTGCAATTTTAAAAGATTGTAATGTAGGTTCTAAATTCGCTTGATTTTTACCAGCTATATCAAAAGCAGTTCCATGAGCTGGCGTTGTGATTGGTATCGGAAGACCGCCTTGAACGGTTACTCCTCTATCAAAACCAAAAGCTTTAAGTCCTGATTGAAGTGCATCATGATACATTCCTACAATACAGTCATGATTTTTATTTTTAAAAGCTGTTATAAATGATGTGTCACAAGGTAATGGTCCATCAGCATTGATTCCTAATTTTTTTGCTTCTTCAATTGCTGGAATTATTTCATTTTTTTCTTCCGTGCCGAATTCAGCGTGAGGGTTTAGTGCCTGTACTGCAACTCTAGGTTTTTTTACGCCATTTAATATCATTGCATCATTAATTAATTTTATTGGTTTAATAATATTTTCTTTTTTTATATGAGAAGGAACCTCAGCTATTGGCATATGAGAAGTAACTCTTGCTGTCCAAAAGTTATCTACAACATTAAATTCACAAAAAAATTTTTTTACATTAAGTCTCTCAGCCATTAAATGGAGCTCATCAGAAAACTTATTTCCCCCGAGTTTCATACTAGTTTTATTAAATGGGCCAAAATTTATTGCGTGTATTTTATTTTCTTTAGCAAGATCTAGAGCTAAGTTTAAAGCCTCTAAAACACTTTCTCCAGACTCTTTAGAACATTCTGCAATTTTGTAATTATGATTTTTACCTTTAGAAATATCTAAAAAATATTTTTTTCCAGTATTAAAATCAATTTGATCAAATTTTTCTACAAATTCCAAATTATGTGCTTTACCGGAAATTTTATTTCCACTCTCTAAAATATTCTTTTCACCAATTACCACTATATTTGCTTGGTTAGTTATTTCTTCAGATAATAATTTAGATATCAATTCAGGTCCGATTCCTGAAGGATCACCCAATAAGACTGCTATATTAATTTTGTTTTTAGGCATTTTTTTACTTAAAGTTTGTAACAGATTATGTTTAAATATTTAAATATAAATTAACAAAAGAGGGAAATAATGAAAAAAACTTTTAAAGTTTTATTAGGAGCAGCAGTATTAGTAACTGAAGTTTTCGCTCTAGCTTTACCGATTTTAACTACTTCTGTAAAAGCTGATGGGCACCCAATTCAAGCTATTACACACGCTGGTTTTGGTGGTGGTACTGACGTTACAACAAGAATGATGCTTTTAAGAACTAGAAGATATCTTAAACAAGACATGCAATTAGTAAATAAAAAAGGTGGTGGTGGTGCAGCATCTATGGACTATATGATGACATTGCCAGCAGATGGTCAACACACTTTAACTTGGACTACAGGACATGCAGTTTCTATGGCTCTTGGAAAAACTAAAGTTAAGTTAAGTGACATGCAACCTTTAGCAAGAGGAACTGATGATCCTCAATTGTTTGTGGTTAATTGTAAAAATGATATCAAAGATGCTAAGAAATTTATTAGCGCACAAAAATCAAAATCACTAAAATATGGAACAACTCACGTTGGTGGTATTGATGATGTAAGTGCAATAGCTTTTACAAAAAAAGGTAAATTAACTGATCCAACAATTGTTGCTTATAAAGGTGTAGCACCGATTAAAACAAACTTAATCAAAGGTGATATAGATGTAGGTGTTTTAAATCTAGGTGAAGCAGTTACCGAAATAGAAGATGGAACATTATGTGTTTCAGTTGTTCTAGCTAGCAAAAGAATGGACAAATTAAGCAATGTTCCAACAGCAACAGAGTTGGGTATTCCAGTTGTTCTTTCAACAGTTAGAGGTTTTGTAACAAGAAAAGGTGTACCTGCAGACAGAAAGAAACAATTAGAAGATGCTATGATTAAAGCTATGGAACATAAATACTTCCAAAGTTTTTTAACTGACATCGGACTTGATTCTACTAGTGTTGTTGGTGCTGACGAATGGGGCAAACAAATGGAAGTTATGTTAGCCGAAATGACAGCTCAACTTAAAGCTTTAGGTTACATTAAGTAATTATAATTCGTACATTTTTTAAATGAATAATGTACAATCAAAAAAAAGGGCAAACCAAAAAGGTTTGCCCTTTTTTGTTAGGGATGCTTTTAGAGTTTGCTTTGTAATAATTTTTATTTCAACAATTTTACTAATTTCAACTTTTTCATTTGATATAGTTCCCCCAATTTTAAATAGAGGAATTCAACCTGTTACGTTTCCAAAAGGGTTATTAATATTAATAATATCTCTTACACTAATTGTTTATTATTTATCTTTAAAAAATCCATGGAAAATAGAAAAAAAATTACCAAAACCTTTTTTTATAACACTATTAAATTTTGTTTTATTTGTAGTAATTTCAAAATTTTTAGATTTCTTTTTAGCAATTTCAGTTTTATCAGTATTAGTTTCTTATTATTGGGGAGAAAGAAGAATTTTATACTTAATAATGGTAAGTATAATTTTTCCAATAATAGTATTTATTTTTTTTGAAACAATATTAGGCTTAAGATTTCCACCAGGAATAATTACAAATTTATATTATTATTAATATGGAAAATTTATCATTAATGATGGCACCTTTATTTAGTTCCAAATTATTGATAGTTTTACTTCTTGGAACTCTATTCGGTTTAATTCTTGGAGTATTGCCTGGTCTTGGACCTACTACAGGAGGAGCATTAATTTTACCATTTACGATGACTCTAGATCCTTTATCTGCAATTGTTCTTTTAACTACAATATATTGTGCAGGTACTTATGGAGGAGCTATAACTGCAGTATTAATTAATACACCAGGAACGCCAGCTGCAGCAGCAACTTGTTTAGATGGATATCCATTAGCTCAAAAAGGTGAAGCTGGTAGAGCTTTAGGCATGGCAACAGTTTCTAGTGTTGTTGGTGGTATTTTTAGTGTGATAGTATTAGTCTTTTTTGCACCATTTCTAGCAAAACTAGCTTATGAATTTGGACAACCGGAATATTTTGCATTAGCTATATTTGGTTTAACAATGCTTGCGTCTATTGGAGACGGTAGCCCAATAAAAAATTTAATCGCAGGAGCCTTTGGAATATTAATTTCTACTATTGGAAAAGATTTTATGACATCGATAGATAGATTTACATATGGCATAAACGAATTATCAGAAGGTATTGGTTTTATTCCTGTGGTAGTTGGTTTATTCGCTATGAGTGAGATGTTAATACAATCAACTTTATTAAATCAAATTTTTAAAAGAGTAGCACTTAAGGCAGTTAAGTTGCCTACATTGGAAGATTATAAAACAACATGGAAAACAATTTTAAGATCATCAGGTATTGGATCTTTTATTGGGGTTTTGCCAGCGGAAGGTGGAACAGTTGCTTCTTTAATAGGATATTCTGAAGCAAAAAGATGGTCAAAAAAACCTGATGAGTTTGGCAAAGGATCAATAGAAGGAATAGCTGGAGCAGAAGCAGCTAACAATGCTGCTACCGGCGGTGCAATGGTACCAACACTCGCACTTGGAATTCCTGGAAGCGCTACTACAGCAGTAATATTAACAGGCTTAATTATTCATGGAGTAAGACCAGGTCCTGATCTTTTTAGAGAGCAACCTGAATTTCTTTATGGAATATTTGGAGCAATGCTGATTGCCAACATAATGTTTTTTATTCTAGGTTTTTTTGGAGCAAAAATTTTTGCAAGAATTACGTTAGTTCCAAATAAACTTTTATGGCCAATGATATTTGCAGTATCTGTTTGTGGAACTTATTCATTAAGCCAGTCTATGTTAGATGTATGGATAATGTTATTATTTGGAGCAATAGGTTTTTTTATGCGGAGATATGGTTTCTCTGTTGTGCCAGTGATTATAGGTTTAATTTTAGGTGAATTAGTTGAAGGTACTTTAAGACAATCAATAGTTATTTTTGATGGAAATTGGTTATTATTTTTAACACGACCAATAGCATTAACATTTTTTATTTTATCTTTAATTGCATTAATTTTTCCTTTATTAAAGAAAAAAAGAACATAATGATAAATTTTGATTTAAAAAATAGAGTTGCAATTGTGACAGGTGGAGCACAAGGTTTTGGTTTAGCAATTACAGAAAGATTTATAAAGTCTGGTGCCAAAGTTATTATATGGGATATTGATGAAGCTGAGGCAAAAAAAGCTATTAATACGATTAATTCAGAAAATTGCTCAACTCAAAAAGTAGATGTAACAAATTTTAAAGATGTACAAGACAACTTACAAGAAACTGAAAAAAATTTCGGAAAGATAGATATATTTATTAATAACGCTGGCATGACAGGAATGAATGCCAAAGTATGGGATTATCCTGTAGAGGAGTGGAAAAAAGTTATAGATTTAGATCTTAATTCAATATTTTACTGTTGTAAGGCAGTTGTTCCAATAATGATAAAAAATAACTATGGAAGAATAATTAATATCTCTTCAATTGCAGGAAAAGAAGGAAATCCAAATGCAAGCGCATATAGCACTGCTAAAGCTGCAGTAATTGGGTTAACTAAATCTTTAGGCAAAGAACTTGCGGACAAGAATATTGCAGTTAATTGTGTCACACCTGCTGCCGCAAAAACGAGAATATTTGACCAGATGACACAAGAACATATAGACTATATGCTGTCAAAAATACCAAGAAATAGATTTGCAAAAGTTAACGAGTTAGCTTCTTTAGTTTCTTGGCTAGCAAGTGAAGAAAATTCTTTTTCTACTGCTGCAGTTTTTGATTTAAGTGGAGGAAGAGCAACTTATTAATAGAGGGAATTTATGAAGTTATGTAGAATAGGTGATTTGGGTGTTGAAAAACCAGCTTTAATTGATAATGAAAACAATTATAGAGATTTATCTCCGGTTATTAAAGATTTAGACTCATCAACATTAAATTTTGAAACTTTAGAAAAGTTAAAAAATATAGATTTAAAAAGTCTTCCGATTTTAGATAAAAATTCAAGAGTAGGTGCTTGTGTATTCAATCCTTCCAAGTTTATTGGTATTGGTTTGAATTTTAAAGATCATGCTTTAGAGCAAAATTTACCTATTCCTAAAGAACCAATAATTTTTTCTAAGTTTACAAATTGTATTTGTGGACCTAATGATGACATTGAAGTTCCAAAAAATTCAAATCATACAGATTGGGAAGTAGAGTTAGGATTTGTAATTGGAAAAAAAGCTAAGTACGTGAGTGAAGAGAATGCAATTGATCATGTTTTAGGATTTTTTTTAGTAAATGATTTAAGTGAAAGAAATTTTCAAAAAAATAAGGGTTTAACTTGGGATAAGGGAAAAGGTTTTGATACATTTGGACCAATTGGACCATATATATTAACTGCAGATGAACTTCCTGACTATCAAAATTTAAATATGTTTTTAGATGTAAATGGCAAAAGAATGCAAACAGGAAATACAGAGAAAATGATATTTAATATAAAACAACTTGTTTCATATATGAGTCATTGCATGACATTAAACCCAGGAGATATTTGTTGTACTGGCACACCACCAGGAGTTGGAGAAAATATGAAGCCACCAATTTTCTTAAAAGGTGGAGAAGAAGTTGTTTTAGGTGTAGATAAATTAGGAACACAAAAGCATAAAGTTAAATCTTATAAGTAAAAAATTTTTATAAATGATAGAATTATTAGTTGCTCTTGGAGCTGGTTTAATAAGTTTTTTATCTCCTTGTGTACTTCCTCTTATTCCAGGCTATATCTCTTATGTTTCAGGAAATTCTTTAAATGAATTAATAGTAAGAAAAAAAGTTAACATAATACCTACTATTTTATTTACAGTAGGTTTTTCGATTGTCTTTATAATATTTGGAGCTGCATCAACTTTTTTAGGTCAATTTTTACTTCAAAATTCATTTGAACTAAGAATTCTAGCAGGTGTAATTATTATTATTTTTTCACTCCATATTATGGGAATAATAAATTTAAAATTTTTAAATTATGAAAAAAGAATCCAAACAAATAATAATAAAAATTTTTATAGTCCTATAATTATTGGAGCTGCATTTGGTTTTGGTTGGACTCCATGCATAGGTCCAATTTTAGGATCTATATTAGTATTAGCTGCAACTGAAGAAAGTATAAATAAAGGAGTATTGCTTTTATTTTTTTATTCTCTAGGTTTAGCGATTCCGTTTATCTTATCTGGTTTTTTAATTCAAAAATTTTTAATATTTTCTAAAAATTTTAAAAAAAATATTAATATAGTCTCAAAAATTGGTGGGTCAATTTTACTTGTGACCGGTGTCTTAATTTTAACAAATCAACTTCAAATACTAGGATTTTATATTTTAGAGTATTTACCTTTTTTACAAAAATTTGGTTAATTATTTTTAGCTGGTTTATTGAAAATTATTAGCATCACACCAATAATAATTATAGCTCCACCAATAAATAACTCTTTAGTTGGTTCTTCTCCTAATAGAAAAATTGCCGCTAATAGTCCTGTAGGAGGTATACCCATGGTAACTATAGGTAAAACTTTATACAAAGGATTATTTTTTAAAACATAATAAAAGCAGCCATAAGTTATGGGCTGCATAATAAATCCTAAATATAATGCAATCATCCAAGTTTCAAAACTCGCATTTCTAAAATAATTAATTGTATTTCCATCAAAAATAGATGACAGACCTATTAAAATTGGACCAGAAAATAATCCTAGCCATGCAACTAATGCCAGGGGATTTATTTCTTTACTGAGTGGTTTTACCAAAACTTGTCCTAAAGCCCAAACACCTGATCCTATAATTACTAAAGTTACACCAAAAAATTTTCCATCTAAATTAGGTGAACCTGTTAAAATATAAACACCAACAAATGCTATACTTATTCCTATCAGAGCTCTTATCGTTGGTTTTTCTTTAAGTAAAAAATAAGCAAAAACAACTCCAAAAGGAACTTCAGTTTGAACTAGTAATACGGCTGCCGATGCATCTATTAAACTTAAACCAGTGTAGGTAATACTATACTGCAAGGTATTTGCTATTAAAGATACAATAAATATTTTTTTTAGAAAACCTTTCGGTATAGGAAACCACCAAACTAACATTGATGCTACAAAAGTAAATCGTAGACCCATTAATAAAAATGGAGGAAGTTCCACCATTGCTGGTTTTGCTATTACAAAACCAAAACCTAAAAAAATTGGAACTAACGCAGCGATTAGTGAGTCTCGAAGCGTCAAATTTTAAATTTTCTTTTTAAATGTCTTAATTTACCTTCAGTACTATCAAAGTCTATATAACAACCTTGAAGAAATCTCTTTCCCTCACTTGGATCAAATTTTGTTCTTCCATGCAAGACTCTGTAATTATCCATCATCATTAGATCTTTTGGAGATAATTTAAATTCAATTCTATTTTTTTCTGAGTTATATAAATCAGATAATCTTTTTCTAGCTTTATAATATAAATCCAGTTTATTTTTTTCTAACATTGGAACATAATCAAGTCTTGGACTAAATCTAACTTGTTTAAATTTTCTATTTTCATCCAGGTGAATTAATTCTGACCAATCTTCCAATACAACACTTTTATCAATAAATTTAAATCTAACTTTTATTTCTGAAAGAATTTTATAATATTCTGGATTTTCTATTTTAAGATTTTCTGTAACTGTATATCCGTCTACAAGCGTTGATAATCCTCCATTAACTTCATTTTCAATACAATGTAACAATTGAATACAAGGCACAGGGTTTCTATAAGGGTTATCTGTATGAGGACTTAAGTGTAAAGTTGTGTAAGCCAAGTCGTTTGGATTTGATTTAGATTTAACATTAAAATGTTCTCCAAAATTTGTTCTTCTTACACTTCCAATAGAGTTAGCAAATTTAACAATAAAATTATTTTCTGTTGGAACATTTTTTATAATTACAAATCCATATTTATAAAAAGAAACAAGCAATTCATACATTTCTTTTGACTCAAAAAAATTATCTTTATATGTAAATTTTTTTACATTATCTAAAGCTGAATCCCATTTTATCTTTTTAATAGTTTTTGATATATCATCTTTATTAGAAAACTCTATTTCAAGTTTGTTAATCTCTATTTTTGAGTTAACACCATCGTTAAAATTAATTTCTAAATAACCATTTTTTATTTGAGCATTTTTAATAATTATTTTTCCATCCATTGTTGAAGGATCAAATAATCTTTGCTGAGTACCTTTATCTAGAAATTCTTCTCCATCTACTCTTTCTCTTAGCCAAAAAGGATGAATCTCTTGAACAGATTTACCGTTATTAAAAAAAACCTTATTTTCGTTTAATTCAATTTTCATAAGATTAATTAAGAATTATTTAAAATTTAGCTTTATTCAAGATAAATAAAATAGTATGTGATGAGTTATATGGACCAGTTAAACAAAAAAGAATTAAGTTATTATGCTAATTTTTTAAATAAATTAGCAAAGGAAATGACTAACTTATACTATTCCAAGCTCAATAAGCCATTTAAAGTTAATAACAAATTAAAAGGTAAAGGTTACGATCCAGTTACTTCAGCAGATAAAGGATTTGAAAAATTTATAAGATCTCGAATCAAAAAAAAATTTCCAAAGCACCAAATTATAGGTGAAGAATTCGGACACAAAAAAACTAAAAGTGATTTTTCATGGGTTATTGATCCAATAGATGGAACAAGATCTTTTGTAATTGGAAATCCAACTTGGAGTAATTTAATTTCTTTAAATTATAAAGGTAACCCTCAAGTTGGCTTAGCAAATTTTCCTAAGCTAAGTAAGTACTATTTAAATATCTCTAGCAAAAAAGCTTATGTATTTGAAAATGGAAAAAAAAATAAATTGATGGTTAATAAAAAAGCAACTTTTAAAAAAGTAAAAGTTTCAGGAGCATTTCATGGTTGGCTTTCAATAAATAAACAAAAAAAAATTCCTAAAGTTTTAAAGCTTATGCAATTTCCTTGTGCAGATGCATTAAGCTATGCTCATTTTTGCGAAGGAAAAGTTGATGTCGTCATACAATGTCAAAATAAAATATGGGACATACATGCTCTAATTCCAATTATTTCAGCAGCAGGAGGCATAGTTACGAATTGGAAAAATAAGGAAGCTAAATTTGGTGGAAATGTTTTAGTTTCTGCAAATATATCAATACATAAAAAAATGTTAAGATTGTTAAAACCTGCCGTTTAGTAGAATTCAAATTTATATACTCAGTATGAATGAATATTGCTCGAAATTTCAAAAACTGGTGCAATAATTCTTCTTTAGTTTCCCTTATTATTAAGTTAGATTTTTGGATTAAATAATTAGGAGGGGAAATGAAATCTAAAAATTTTTTCAAATTTTTGATAGCAATGCTTTTCGTTTTTGCATCAACACAGTCATTCGCAAAAACGATTAAATGGTCAATGCAAGGTGATAGTTTAACACTTGATCCTCATGCTCAAAACGAAGGACCGACAACAATGGTATCAAGGCAAATATATGAAGCTCTTGTTACAAGAGGCCTAGATATGTCTATTGGACCTCAGTTGGCTACGGATTGGAAAACAACAAATCCTACAACATGGGTTTTTAATCTTAGAAAAGATGTAAAATTCAGCAACGGAACGCCAATGACATCTGAAGATGTTGTGTTTAGTATCTTAAGAGCTCAGCAACGTACATCAGACTTTAAAGAGTATATTAGCACTATAACATCTGTTAAAGCACTTGATGATTATACGGTTGAGATTCAAACAAGAGAACCAAATCCAATTCTTTTGAACCAATTGTCAAATATATTTGTAATGTCTAAAAAATGGTGCGAAGAAAATTTCGCAATGGCTCCACAAAACTGGGACGCAGGACAAGAAACATTTTCTGCAACCAATTCATTGGGAACAGGTCCTTTTAAAATTACTTTAAGAGAACCTAATACAAAAACTGTTTTTAAAAAGAACAGTAAATGGTGGGGTGAGGTTGAACATAATATAACTGAGATACACTTACTTCCAATAAAAAATGCCGCGACAAGAGTTGCAGCATTATTATCTGGAGAGTTAGATGTTGTAACAGATGCTCCAGTTCAAGACTTAGATAGAATTAGATCTTCTGGTGCACATAAAGTTCAAAGTACACCACAGATGCGTACAATCTTTTTAGGAATGGACCAAGCTGCTGATAAACTTAGAACTGGTAATACTGGTGATAACCCATTTAAGAAAAAAGAGGTTAGACAAGCTCTTTATCAAGCAATTGATATAGAGGCTATTAAGAAAAAAGTTATGAGAGGTTTAAGTGAGCCTGCGGGAATAATTACTTTCCCTGGTGTTACAGGATACACTAAAGAACTTGATGAAAGATTGCCTTATGACGTTGATGCTGCAAAACAGTTATTAGCTGATGCAGGTTATCCGGATGGTTTTGAAGTAGAACTTAGATGTCCTAATGACAGATATGTAAATGATGAAGCAATTTGTACGGCTGTTGTTGGTATGTTAGGAAAAATTGGTGTTAATGTAAGTTTATTTGCTCAAACTAAAAGCAAACATTTTAAGGAACTTAAAGACAACCAAGGAGACTTTTACATGCTAGGTTGGGGCGTTCCTACTCTAGATAGTCACTACGTATTTCATTACTTATATGAGTCTGGCGCAAGCTGGAACAAAGTTAACTTTAGCAATGCTGAAGTTGATGCTGCAATTAGAGTAATGGAAGGTGAGGTTGATCTAGATAAAAGAAATGCTGCAATAGCAAATGCTTGGAAAATTGTAAAAGATAATATCGCTTATCTACCTTTACACCACCAAGTAATTTCTTGGGCATCAAAAAGAAGTGTTGATGTTCCTATAAGACCGAATAATGAACCATTATTCCGTTTTTCTAACGTAAGATAAATTAAATTTTTACAAGCCCTTTTATAAAAAAGGGCTTGTAAGCAAAATTTTCGTAAATTGATAAAATATTTTTTCAAGCGTTTGATACAATCAGCAATGGTGATGCTTGTTGTTGCTTTCGTTTCTTTTTCATTATTTAATTTTGTAGGTGATCCAATTAATAACATGGTTGGAGAAGAAACATCAGACGAAGATAGAGCTGAGCTAAGAGAAACTCTAGGATTAACAGATCCTATATATATACAGTTTTCTAGATTTGTAATTAATGCATCAAAAGGTAATTTTGGTATTTCTTATCAATTAAAAAGACCAGTTTCAGAGTTAATATCTGAAAGACTTCCAGCAACAATAGAACTCGTTTTACTTTCTGCTTTAATTGCTTTGGTTTCTGGAACTTTACTAGGAGTTTATACAGGTATTAATCGAAAAGGTTTTTTAAGCGATATAATATTAGCTATTTCCTTGCTAGGCGTTTCACTCCCAACATTTGTAATTGGTATATTATTTATTTATCTTTTTGCTGTAATTTTAGGAATACTACCTTCATTTGGTAGAGGAGAAGTTGTTAGCTTAGGATATTGGACCACTGGTTTCCTAACTTTATCTGGTTTAAAAGCAATAATTCTTCCTTCAGTAACTCTAAGCCTTTTTCAAATGACTTACATTATTAGACTTGTTCGAGCAGAAATGATGGAAATATTACAAACTGATTATATTAAGTTTGCAAGAGCAAGGGGGATAAGTGAAAAAAGTATCCATTATAAACATGCATTAAAAAATGGTTTAATACCAGTCATTACAATTGCTGGAATAAATATTGGTACACTAATTGCTTTCTCAATCATTACAGAAACTGTTTTTCAATGGCCAGGTATGGGATTTTTATTCATTCAAGCTGTTCAATTCGTAGATATACCAATTATGTCTGCATACTTAGTTTTTATAGCATTTGTTTTCGTAATGATAAATTTCATAGTAGATATTTTATATTACTTCATAGATCCGAGAATTAGAGTTAAAGCGGAGGCAGTAAGTGGATAATAAAAATTTAACATTAATAAGTAGAATAAAAGATAGTGATATCTATTTCAGTTTTATAAAATCGCCTACAGCTATACTTTCAACTTTGATATTAATTATAATTTTCTTTTGTTCTTTTTTTGTAGAATTAGTAACTCCATATAATCCATTTGATCCATCATCATTATCTTTAATGGATGCATTTACACCTCCTTCATGGACTGAAGAAGGTCTTTCTAAATTTATTTTAGGAACTGATGGTCAAGGAAGAGATATGTTATCTACAATTCTTTATGGATCACGAATTTCTTTAATAGTAGGTTTTTCAGCAGTCATATTTGCACTAGTTCTTGGAGTAGGTTTAGGATTGAGTGCAGGTTATTTTGGTGGAAAATATGAAATGATTGTTATGAGATTAACAGATGTGCAGTTAACTGTACCTAGTATTTTGATGGCTCTTTTAGTTGATGGAATTGCACGTGGAATTATTTCAAGAGAGTTGCACGATGAGATGGCAATTTATGTTTTAATTTTTGCTATTGGAATTTCTGAGTGGCCACAGTTTGCAAGAGTATCAAGAGCTGCAACTTTGGTTGAGAAAAATAAGGATTATGTTTCTGCCTCAACAATTATAGGTGTTTCAAATATAATTATTATGTTTAAGCATATTTTACCGAATATAATGAGACCAGTTTTAGTAATTGGAACAATAGGACTTGCACTAGCAATAATAGCAGAAGCCACATTAAGTTTTTTAGGAGTTGGCGTTCCCCCAACCACACCTTCACTCGGAACATTAATTAGACTTGGAAATGATTTTTTATTTTCCGGCGAATGGTGGATTACTTTTTTTCCTGCAATATTTTTAGTTATATTAGCATTTTCAATAAACCTATTAGGAGACTGGATGAGAGATACTCTTAATCCAAAATTAAACTAATGACATTTTTAAAAATAAATAATCTCAGTGTTAATTATGAAATGCGAAGAGAAACAGTTTATGCAGCTAAGGAAGTTAATATAAATGTTGAAAAAGGTGAAATACTAGGTTTGGTCGGAGAATCTGGATCAGGAAAAAGTACAGTTGGTAATGCAATAATTAATCTAATAGATGAACCTGGTAAAGTATCAGGTGGATCAATTATATTAGATGGAACAGATATTTATGAAAAACCAGAAAATATTCTTAAACTAAGAGGAAAAAAAATAGGTCTTATTTTTCAAGATCCTCAAACATCATTAAACCCAATACTCACAATAGGTGAACAATTAATTGAAACAATTCAAACTCATTTAAAATTAAATACAGAAGAAGCAAAAAATAAAGCTATTAACTTGTTAAAGGAAGTTGGAATAAAAGATGCTGAAACTAGATTTAATAACTATCCTCATCAATTTTCAGGAGGAATGAGGCAGAGAGTTGTTATTTCTTTAGCTCTTTGTTGTGAGCCTGAGCTTCTTATAGCGGATGAACCAACCACAGCACTGGATGTTTCAATACAATCTCAAATATTAGATTTAATTAAAAGATTAACAAAAGAAAGAAATTTAGCAGTAATATTAATTACTCATGATATGGGTGTTATTTCAGAAACTACAGACAGGGTGGCAGTTATGAAAAATGGAGATTTAGTTGAAATAGGACCTACGAAAGAAATATTAACAAAACCTAAAGAGATTTATACAAAAGCACTTGTAAGCTCAGTTCCTCCTACTAATAAAAAAATAGATAGATTTAAAATTATTGAAAAGGAAAACAAAACTCAAGGTGAAACCAATATTAAAATTTTAAATAGATGGACAAAAAAAGATATTATTGATCAGGACTTAGTTAAGGTTAAAAATTTAAGCAAAACATTCGATGACAATTTTTTTACAGAAAGCACTAAAAACTCTGTAATGGCTGTAGACGATGTATCATTTAGCATAAAAGAAGGAGAATCGTTTGGTCTAGTTGGAGAAAGCGGTAGTGGTAAATCAACAATAGCAAAAATGATAGTTAATTTATATGGTCCATCTTCTGGGGATATTGATTTTGATAATGTTTGTATAACAAAAATTAAAAGTAATAAGGAAATGATGAAGTTTAGAAAACAAATACAAATGATATTTCAAGATCCATACTCTTCATTAAATGGAAGATTAAAAGTTAAAGATATTATCTCTGAACCTATTAAACTTCATAATCCTTCAATAAGTACAAAAGATATAGATAGTTATATTTATGATTTATTAGAATCTGTTGAGCTCACTCAACAGTCAGCCGAGCGTTATCCACATGAATTTTCTGGAGGTCAAAGACAAAGAATATCAATAGCAAGAGCTCTTGCAACACAGCCAAGACTTCTTGTGTGTGATGAACCAACTTCTGCTTTAGACGTAAGTATACAAGCTCAAATACTAAATTTATTAAAAGACTTACAAGAACAACTAAATTTAACGATATTATTTATAAGCCACGATCTACCAGTTGTAAGACAAATGTGTGATCGAATAGGAGTATTAAAAAACGGAAAAATTTGTGAGATTTCAGAAACTGAGGAATTGTTTAAGGATCCATCTCATGATTATACAAAAGAACTACTTAAATTAATGCCAAAAATAGAATCAATTTATAACTAAGGAGGAAAAATGCCAATGTTTAAACCAATCTCAGAAAATGAAGCTTCTGGAAAAGTTAAAGAAATATTCAATGAGATTAAAAAAGCAAGAAAAATTACAGAAGTTCCAAATTTTTGGAAATATCTTGCAAATAACCCAGAAACTTTAGAAAGAACTTGGAATACAACATCTCAAGTAATGAAAGCTGGTGCGCTAGATCCTGTAACAAAAGAATTAATTTATGTTGCAGTTTCTATGACAAATAGTTGTGAGTATTGCACCAAAGCTCACACTTTTGCAGCGAAGAAAAAAGGTGCAACAGATGACATGATCAAAGAAATGATTGATGTTATGGGAATTGCTAATCAAAATAATAAATTGGTTGAAGCTTACCAAGTTGAAGTTGATGATATTTATAAGTAAAAAATTTTACTTATGATAATTTAGATCTGCCACCGTCAACAGCAATTATTTGACCTGTTACCCATGAACTTTCCTCGGTAATCAAAAATTTTGCTAGTGAAGCTGAGTCTATTCCTTCACCTAATCTTTTTAATGGATGTGCTTTAGCAATACCTTCCGCTACAGCTGTGTTTTTAAGCATTGGCTGGGCAATCTTAGATTTAGTTAAACTTGGAGCTATACAATTTACTCTTATATTTGGCGCAAATTCTGCTGCAAGAGAGACAGTTAAACCTTCTACGGCCGCTTTAGTTGAAGCTATTATTGAATGATTAGTAAAACCTCTTTGAGCAGCAACTGTAGAAAATAATACAAGAGAGCCTTTATTTTTTTTTAAACTTTCTTGAAATCCTTTAATAACTTCAACTGCTGAATAAAGATTTAACTTCATACATTTATTAAAATCTTGTTCGGTCACCATTCTAATTGGTTTCAAATCTATAGATCCTACGCAATACGCAATTCCTTTTATATTATCTACATCAGCTTTAACTTTATCAACAAAACCATCTTCAAGTACATCTGCAACAGTCGAAGAACACCCTAATTGATCTGATAGAGTTGAAAGTTCGTCATTATTACGTCCTACTATATGAATATCGTATCCAGAAGTTTTTAATAACCGTGACAAATTGGAACCGATAGAACCTGTCGCACCAAAAATCAAATATTTATCTGACATACAATTTTTTTTAGTTATATTTATTTAATGAAATTATTTTTTATACTTGGAAATCAACTTTTTCCATTAAAAAACTTGGACCGCTTCAAAATGGACCACTTGATGTTTATGGCAGAAGATTATGAGCTTTGCACATATGAAAAACACCATAAATTAAAGATTTTATTGTTTTTATCGTCAATGAGGTCTTATGCAGAAAATTTAAGGAAAAATAAATTTAAGGTTGAGTATTCCAAGGTTGACTCAGCTGAATTTAAAAAAAAATATATAGATAAGTTAAAAAAAATTTTAAGTTCTAAAAATATTACTGAAGTGACTAGTTTTGAGATTGAAGACAAATTTTTTGAAAAAAAAATAAGCAATTTTTTTAGAAAATCAAAAATAAAATGGAATATCATAAAATCACCTATGTTTTTGAATTCAAGGAATGACTTTAAAAATTATATTTCAAAAGTAAAAAAACCATTTATGGCAACTTTTTATAAAGAAGTAAGGAAAAAATCTGGAATTCTAATAGGTTCAGATGGTAATCCTAATGGAGGTAAATGGAGTTTTGATGACGAAAACAGGAATAAACTGCCAAAAAATATTTCAATTCCCAAGCAACCAAAAATTAAAGAAACTAATCACACAAAAAATTTAAAACCAATTATTGAAAAATTATTTAAGAATCATCCTGGTAATACAAAAAATTTTTGGTTTGCCACAGAATATGATGATGTTGTCAAATTATTGGATTTTTTTATAAAGGAAAAATCAAATTTATTTGGAGATTATGAGGACGCTGTAGATCAAAATAATAATATTTTATTCCACAGCGCGTTAAGTCCTTATATAAATTTAGGTTTAATAACTCCAGATTATGTAATTCAAAAGATTTTAAATTTTCATAAAAAAAATAAAATAAGACTTAATTCACTAGAAGGTTATATTCGACAGATAATTGGATGGAGAGAATTTATGAGAGGAATTTATCAAGAGTATTCGAAAGAAATGGAAACTCGAAACTTTTTTAATCAAAATCGAAGCATGAATAAATCCTGGTATGAGGGAACTACCGGTTTACCTCCTCTTGATTATGCAATTAATAATGCTACAAAAAATGGATGGTCTCATCATATTGAGAGATTAATGATTTTATCGAATATTATGAATCTCTGCGAGATCAAACCAAAAATAGTTTATAAATGGTTTATGGAGATGTTTGTAGACTCTTCTGATTGGGTAATGGTTCCTAATGTATATGGAATGGGTTTGTTTAGCGACGGTGGAATATTTGCTACTAAACCTTATATTTGTGGATCAAGTTATTTTATGAAAATGATGGATTTTAAAAAAGGAGATTGGTGTAATACAATGGATGGTTTGTATTGGAGATTTATTAATAGAAATAGAAAATTTTTTTTAAAAAATCCTAGACTTTCAATGATGGTAAGAATTTTTGATAAAATGAAAATAGATAGAAAAAAATTAATTCTTTCTGAAGCAGAAAAATTTATAAAGAAAAATACTTATGGGAATTAAAGTTTTTTTTAATAATTCGTGTAATATTTGTAGGTTTGAAATAAATCATTATAAAAAAGTTTCAGACAGCAGTCTGGAATGGATTGACATTACAAATAATGAGGAAGCTTTAAAAATAACATCAAAATCTCAAAAAGAATTATTAAGACGTCTTCATGTAATTGATGACGGCAAAGTGATTGGTGGTGCAAAAGCTTTTTTAATTATTTGGTCTAAAATACCAAAATATAGAATTTTGTATAAAATTTTTTCAATAAAACCTTTTTTTGTAATATTTGATTATATTTATGAAATAGTTGCCTTTTTTTTATTTTTAAAAAATAAAAATCAACTTAAATGAAAAAGCAAAATCTTCCTTCCAAAATTTGTCCAATTTGTAAAAGATCTTTTTTGTGGAGAAAAAAATGGAAACTTAATTGGGCCAATGTAAAATATTGCTCTAAAAAATGTGCCTCTAAATAAAATCCTGTATTATTTTAGGAATACAGTTTTTAAAATTAAAAAAACCTTTGTTACAATACTGCCAAGAAAACTGGTCAATTTTTCTATATAAGTACTCAAAATTTTTAATTCCAATCGAATTCAAGTAGCTTAAATTTTCTCCTACATTTGGGTATATACAATAAAAATTTTCATCAATATTTTTTATTTGATCTATATCTAAAATTTCACAATCAATCTTATTTTTTCTTAAACTTTGTATTTGATCATGCTGTAAATTATTTTTAAAATTAATAACTTTTTCACTCAGTTGTATTTCTCTATTTTTATTATTATTTGATATTAAATATATTTTTTTAAAAGTTTGATTTCTAAAGTCGGAACTTTCAAATGATAAACTATTTTCAAATAATAATAAAATTTTTTCATCTTTTATCTGATTATTTTGTAAACCTATTTTTTTAATTTCATAGCTTCTTTCATCTATTATTGGCAAAGCACTCTCTATTAATTTTATATTTTGAAATCTGTTATCTGTAAATTTTTTTATGTTCCATTCACTTGCTAAATATTGTTTACCTTTAGTTTGAATTCCAGCTACCCATCTCCAGCCCAATGTATTAGAAGCAGCATCTCCGTCGTACAGATATTTCATAAAAAACTCTGCACCAAGTTGCCAGGGTAGACCAAGGGTAAATATCCAAATACTTGCAAACCACATTCTTGTATGATTATGAAGATAGTTATAGCTTTTAAGCTCATTTACCCAATAATTAAAACATTCTACATTTGTCTTTCCCTCTAGAGCATTTAAATAGTTTTTGTTATCCTTAAAATCATTTTTTATCTTTTTTAAATCATTTATAAAATCTGAATAAACTTTTGGTCTTAACTCTAACCAACCCTTCCAATAAATTCTCCAAAGGACCTCTTGAATAAATTTTTCATTTTTTATAAATGAATATTTTTTTAAACATGCATCGATAACCTCTTGTTCATTTATTACGCCATGAGTAATGTAAGGAGATAGACAGGAAATATTTGATCTTTTTTCTGGGCCATAATCAAAATTCCTAGACTTAGAATAATTTAACAATCCATTTTCAATAAATATAGATAATTTTTCAATGGCAGCTGCCCTTGATGGTTCAAAAGTCATTTTAAATTAGTTTGTGTTTTTTCTTGGATCTTTAATGCTTTTTAATTTTTGAATAAAACCTGACAATTTTGCACTTATATAAATAATATATATAAATGTTAGTCCTAAAGCCATAGAAGACAAAAATACGAATAGTGCACTTAAAAATTTTTCAGTAAACCAGTTTTCTACTTCAGAATTAGATAGATATAATAAATTCCAGAAAATAATAAATACTATTTCATAAGTGATAATTATTTTATATACGATATTCATAATTGGTTTTAATTTTTGTTTTCGACAGTTACTTAATATGATTTAAAAAATTTTTTACAAGTTGCTACTTATTAGTGAGACAATTAAGCACTCATTTTTCCTAATAAATTTACAATTATGACACCAGCAACAATTAAACCTATTCCTAAAATTGTATAAAAATCAGGCATT
The DNA here is from genome assembly GCA_902569615.1 of uncultured Pelagibacteraceae bacterium. Lineage (GTDB taxonomy): Bacteria > Pseudomonadota > Alphaproteobacteria > Pelagibacterales > Pelagibacteraceae > Pelagibacter. The sequence goes on from CACFUX010000010.1 coordinate 19,513, forward strand.
TGATTAAATTTATACACACCCACTATTGTAGTTGCGATAATGCATAATCCTGCAAAAGAAGCATAAGTAACACCAACTGGGATAGTTTTCATAACAAGTGAAAGTGCAAACATACATCCCACAATAGTTAAAGCAGTTAAAATACTAGGTATCAAAATGGTGAAGCCCTGAGAATTATTCGCAAAGCCATTAGATGCAGTTCCAAGAATCACTGCAATTATTAAAATTATATAAGCTGTTAAACTACTCACAACTTAAGAATATTATTATTTAGTAATTTTATCTACAAATTTTTTTGTAGGTGGTCCAACAAATAAAGAAGTTATTATTGCGATTGGTAAACTTACTGACCATGCTTTTAGAAATCTTTTAGTATATTCGCTATCCATTCCAGTATTAATATAAGTAATAATTAATGTCATAAACAAACTCATTCCAAAACCCATTATTAAAATAAATATTAAATTTGAATATTTTTTTTTAAGCATTATTTTTTTGACCAGCTTATAGCATCTTCCATTCTGTCATCGCCCCAAAATATTTCATTATTTACAACAAATGATGGGCTTCCAAAAATTTTATTCTTACGAGCGTTTTCTGTATTGGATAAGTATTCTTTTTCAATTTCATCAGATTTTGCATTTGTAATAACTTTATCTTTATCTATTTTAAGCTCTGAGCAAATTTCAGAAATGTTGGGCTCTGTCGCTGGTTCTTTTCCATCTTGAAACCATCTTTTATAAGTAGTTCTTACGTAATCAACACCCCATCCTTCCTTTAACCCAAGTATTGCTAATTTATTAGCAAGATCAAATTCACTTAGCGGGTAGGGAACTGGAGTTTTAGCAAAAAAACCATAACCTTCAGCACGTCTCTCAATATCTCTCCACATGTAATCTACTTTATTTTTTTTATCTTTTGGAAAAGGAATATTGTTCATTTCTTTCATAATTGCTCTTACACTAAATGGCTTCCAATTAAATTTAACACCATGTTTTTTTTCAACATCTAAAATCCTAGTAACACTCAAATATGTATAAGTACTTCCAATTGAAAAATAAAAATCTATATTATTCATATGCTCTGTTTTTTTATAAGCTCCTTAAGTTTTGGTATCATCAGTTTAGGTGATTGCATAGAAGGATAAATTTTTTCAACTTCTTGATAACTATTAATTGCACTTTGATAATTATTCAAAGCTGTTTGTACGAGCCCTTGTCCTGCTAATGCTCCAAAATGTCTTTTTTCTAAACTTAACACCATATCAATATCATTTTGTGATAAATCATAATTTCCCATTAAATATAATACAGTTGCTCTTTTATTCCAAGCTTCAGCCCAGTTAGGATCTAATTCAATTGCTTTTGAAAATACATTGTGAGCGCTAGTTAATTGATTTTGAGACATGTAATAAGAACCTTTTTCTAACAGATCTGTTAATGTTTGTTCTGATGGGTGAGTAGTCCAAAGTTTCCAAATTTTACTTTCAATTTCTTTTGCGGATAAATTGTTGTATGTATTTTTTAGTTGATTAAAAAGTTTATTTAACTCTTCTTCTCTATCTTGAGCTGCATAAATATTATTTGAAAATAATAAAAATATAAAAATATAAAATATTTTTTTCATTTACTTAGAACACATCTGGCAGCTATTTTATTGCCATCAGGATCACGGACGTAAGCATAATAGTTTCCGTCCGATCTTTCTCCTGGCGCTCCTTCGTCAATAGCTCCAATTTCTAGGGCTGTTTTATGAAATTTATTTACAGCTTCTTTTGATTCAGCTGATAATGCAATCATCGTTCCATTGCCAACTGAGGCATTTTTTTTATCATGAGGTTTAGTAATATAAAATTTAACCGCAAGATCACCATCTGATTGGCCGTACCCAATATATCTTTCAGTAATGGTTACTTTTTTTAATCCAAGATGAACCAAAATAGCATCATAAAACTTTTTTGATTTCTCAAGATCATTTGTGCCAACCATTACAAAACCAACTATGTTCATTTATTTAGGTATAGGTGTTGCACCAGTTTCTAAACTTGTAATTTTACCATCTTTGTATTTATATACTGCCATAACTGCTTCGACATTTCCATCATCAAATGTTACGAATGCATGGTGAATACCAACTTCATCGTTTTCATAAACCACTCTTATTTTATCTTGTTTAATATCACCACTCATTGCCCACTTGATCACATCAGCTTTGCCTAAAGTATTACCTGATTTATGCATTAAAAATTTAAAATCATCATGCAAAAGTTCATTCATAGCTGCTTCATCTTTATTTTTCATTGCAGCGCTGTATTTTTCTAATATAGACATATTTATACTCCTTTTATTATTATGTTACTTCCTTCGGAATTATCCAAACGAATTTTTTTAACTGATTTATACTCCTCAGAATTATACCATTCCATTGCTTTTTCATAACTAGGAAATTTTATAATTACTATTCTAGAGAATTTATTCTCACCCTCAACACACTGATTTTCTCCATTTCGAATAATGTATTCTCCACCGAAATTTTGAACAATTGGTGTTACTTTACTAACATATTCTTTATAATTTTCAGGTTTTGTGACATTGCACTGTAATATTACATATCCTGAAGCCATTACTTGCCAGGTTTAATAACCGTATTCGCAGCATTGGCAGCATTTTGAAAAGCTTTATTATAATCAATAACTTCATGTACCATTAAATCATCCATGAGCCCTGAATTTTTAAAGGCGATTTTTAAAGCAAGAGCCTGGTCGTATTCTCCTTCTACGCATGATATTACATCAAACCTTCCTCTAACCCACTCGTAACTAATCAGTTTTAATCCTACAGCTTCAGTTACTTTTTTTGTAGAGGCGTATCTATCAGCTGAAGGATCATTCTGCATTCTCTTCATTAACTCTTCACTTATTTTACCAATTAGATAAAACTTAGCCATTTATTCTCCTTTTTAGTATAAAGTTTGTATTACTTTTTTTACTCTTTCCTCACCATCGGGCACAAGTTTATTCAAAAATGCATGACATGACTCTGTCTTTGCTTTATCATACTTAGATCCATAATATTTATCCACCCCTTTGTTCACTCCATCATCCCACTCTTTTTCTTTAATACCTATTTCTAAAGCATAAGTTTTTAAAACTTTAACCGATGCCATAGATTTTTCTTTCATACTGTATTCAAATTCTTCTCCACTAGGCAGAAAATAATTTGCCATATAAATACCACTACAGTCATAAGCTTTTTTTTTGTCAGCATCTGACATGCCAGCTAACGCAATGTTTGATAAAAATAAACTTGATAAAAGTATAAATAATAATTTTTTCATTACATATCCATCTTAGTTAATTCCCAAGCGGTCATACTGTTTACACACTCATCAAAAATTGGTTTTCCAACTGGATGTGTTCCAGATACCAGCTGTTTCATTGCATCTACATTATGAACATGTACTTTAAACATTATTCCACCTTTATCAGGTGTTACTGAAGCAATAGTTTTTTCTGGATAAGCTGCTGATTTTCTTACACTCATTCCTTCATCAGATTGCATCCAACCCATGAATTTTTCAAGCTTACCATCTTTTAAATCAACATATACTAACATTTCTTTTTCCATTTTAATTCCTTTCAAAAGTTAATTTTTTTAATTTAAATTAAAGATTAATGAGTTCTAATGCTTTTGTTACAAATCAGATATGCGTAATTATATCCAATCAGGAAATGGGAGTCCTTTTTCTTGTAGAAAAGATTTATTGAACATCTTTGAGTTGTATTTGTCGGATTTGTCGCACAAAATTGTTACTATAGTTTTTCCTGGACCAAGTTCTTTTCCTAATCTAATTGCACCGGCAATATTAACCCCACAACTTGTGCCAAGACTTAAACCTTCATTTTGAATTAGATCATATAGTATTGGTAAAGACTCATGATCATTTATTGAAAAAGCGCCATCTATTTTAGCTTCGGCAAAATTTGCTGTTACTCTGCTTGAGCCAATTCCTTCTGTGATTGAGCCGCCTTCACTTTTTAACTCACCATTTGTTATATAATTATAAAGTGCAGATCCTGCTGGATCTGATAAATAAATTTTAATATCTTTATTCTTTCCTTTTAAAAAACTGCTCACTCCTCCAATAGTTCCACCTGTTCCTGAAGAACATACAAAACCATCAATTTTACCATCTGTTTGTTCCCAAATTTCAGGTCCAGTTGTTTCATAATGGCCTTTAGCATTTGCCGTGTTATCAAATTGATTAGCCCAGACTACTCCATAATTATTTGAACTTTTAAGTTCGTCAGCTAATCTTCCAGCAACTTTTACATAATTACCATCATCTTTGTATGGTTTAGGTGTAACCAATCTTAAATCAGCACCAATATTTTTTAGCATATCTTTTTTTTCTTGTGTTTGATTATCATTCATCACAATTATTGTTTTATAACCAATTGAGTTTCCAATTAAACATAAACCGATTCCAGTATTTCCTGCAGTTCCTTCAACTATTATTCCACCTTTTGAAATTAATTTTTTTTCTTCTGCATCTTTAATTAAAGCAAGAGCAGCTCTATCTTTTACTGAACCTCCTGGATTTAAATATTCTGCTTTACCGTAAATATTACACCCTGTTATCTCTGATGCTGCCTTAAGTTTTATTAAAGGAGTATTTCCAATTCCTTCTACAAAATTATTTTGAGAATTTTTCATTAATTATTTCCATTAGATATACCATATGGTTTGAACTCATCTGATGCTATACCAACATTTTTTGCAGGTATACCAACCATTACTGCTTTTTCAGGAACATCTTTTGTTACAACGGCATTTGCTCCTATCTTTGCATTTTTACCAACTACTACAGGCCCTAAAACTTGTGCACCTGAACCGACAACTACATTGTCCATTAAAGTTGGATGTCTTTTAACTTCTCTTTGTTCATTTGAATTTATACTTGGAGAAATCCCTCCCAAAGTTGCCATATGATATATTGTAACATTATCACCAATCTCTGAAGTTTCACCAATAACTACTCCCATACCATGATCAATGAATAAATTTTTACCTATTTTTGCTTTTGGATGTATTTCTATTCCAGTTAAAAATCTTGAAAATTGAGAAATTATTCTTGCAATTAAATCAAATTTAGCAACTGAAAAAAAATTTGCAATTTTATGAAAAAAAACTGCTTTAACACCTGGGTAAGTTAATATTACACTTAACTTTGATTTCGCAGCTGGATCTCTACTAATTATCGATTCTAAAAATTCATTCATGATATTTAAATTATATTGATTATTTAAATGATCAATTAGCTGTTACAACAACAGCTACCTGATGTAGGAATGCAAGAGCACTCTTTATTTCCATCACAAGAGCATATATCGTATGTACAGTTAGTACATTCACATTTTGAGTTATTGCAAGCCATAAATATTATAATAATTACTGTATTTAAAAATACAAGGTCAATTTAGCCGCAAATTATAGCTGATTAATTGTAAGACCCTTTAAATTTGCAGGAACTGCTATATCCATCATTTTTGGATTTGCTAAATTAAGATTATTCATTATCTCAGCGTATTCCTCTTTTGAACCAACTTGTAATCTTGGATTATTATTTTTTTCATTTTCAATTGTGGAGTATTTTTTTCCATTATAATCATGAGCTGGGTATACCAATGTTTTTTCTGGTAACTTCAATAATTTATTGAATAAAGATTCATAAGCATCATATGAGCTTCCGTTTTGAAAATCCGTTCTTCCAGTTCCATTTATTAAAAGTGTATCCCCAGTAAAAACTCTATCATTCATTAAATAACTATAAGAACAATCAGTATGGCCTGGAGTATAAATTGCCTTTAATTCAATATTTTCTACATTTATTTTTTCACTATCTTTAATTTTTAAATCAATTACTTCTGACTTAGAATTTTCTCCCATAATCCTAGTACAGTTTGTTCTTTTATTAAGTTCATTTAATCCTGTGATATGGTCAGCATGAATATGAGTGTCTATAACTTTGACTAATTTTAGTTCTAGCTTTTTTAAAATTTTTAAGTATTCATCTGTATGCTCAATAACAGGATCAATTATTAATGCCTCTCTACCTTTCCCACTCGATATAATGTAAGTGTAGGTTGAAGATTTAGTATCAAATAATTGTTCAAATATCATTAGTTACTAAATACTATAAAAAATTGCATAGCAAATCAATCTTGCTTATAATCATTCTAAAAAATAAATTTAAAGGAGAATTGAATGACTTTAAAAATAAATAGTGTAGCTCCAGATTTCAAAGCAAAAACTCAAATGGGAGATATTTCATTTCATGAGTGGCTTGGAGATAGCTGGGGTGTTTTATTTTCTCACCCAAAAGACTTTACACCAGTTTGTACAACTGAGCTTGGAGCTTTAGCTAAAATGAAGCCAGAGTTTGACAAAAGAAATGTAAAGGTTATGGGCTTGAGCGTTGACCCAGTTGATGACCATGTTAAATGGATAGATGATATTACTGATGTATGTGGCATGAAACCTGAGTATCCAATTGTTGCTGACGAAAAATTAGAGGTTGCAAAACTTTATAATATGCTTGAAGCAGATGCAGGTGTATCTTCAGGAGGCAGAACTGCAGTTGATAATGAAACAGTTAGAACAGTTTATGTTATAAGACCAGATAAAAGAATTGGTTTATTTTTAACTTATCCTATGACAACTGGTAGAAACTTTCATGAAATATTGAGAACTATTGATTCAATGCAAAGAACTATTAAGCATAAAATTGCTACACCAGCAGACTGGAAACCTGGAGAAAAAGTAATAATTGTTCCTAAAGTAACTAATGAGGAAGCAAAAAAAATATATCCAGATGGATGGGAAACTATAAAACCATACTTAAGAAAAGTTCCAGATCCACATAAATAAAGTATATAAAATTAAACCAACAATCTTAGAAGTAGGGTTGTTGGTTTTAATTTTTATACCTTTTCATACAAACTTCAGCTAACAATAAATTTGGATCAATAAACAGCCTTGACTCCTTAGCTTTTTTAAATGATTTGTATGCAAATATAGCTACAGGCAATTCAGTACATCCTAAAATTATTTTTTTACATTTTTTTTTAATTAAATATTTTACTGCATTTCTTAAAACTATTTCAGCTTCTTTAACTTTTCCCATTTTTACATATTTAATTGCTTTATTAACAGATCTTTTCTGTAAATTTTTGTTAGGGCTTATTAATTTAAAATTTCCATCAAAATAATTATTATAAATTTTAGTTTTTAAAGTAGCTTCTGTGCACAAAATGCCAATAGTAGAATTTTTTTTACATGTTTTTTTAGTATGTAAATAAACTTCTTTTGGCATACTCAATAGAGGAATTTTAATTTTCTTTTGTATGTCTTCGTGCCAATAGTGAGCAGTATTGCATGGCATTACGATAAATTTACATTTATTTTTTTGTAACATTTTGCAACCATCAACAAGTGCTTTTAAGACATTAAAATACTTTTTTAAGTTTTCAGGTCTTTTTGGAGTATTAGATTTGTTGTAAAGAACAAACATTGGATACTGTTGATCTAGTTTACCTCGGTTTAATTTTGCTAGCTTGCTGCAAAAATCTAAACCTGCTTGCGTCCCCATTCCACCTAATATTCCTATCATAATATTATTTAATTTTTGATTTTTGTTTTTAACATTTAGGTATACAACTATATTTTAATTATAATTATGCAAGTCATATCATGAATAGAAATCTTTTTTTACTTGTATCAAGTCAAGTATTTAGTTTTACAGCTGCTACAGTAACTGTTTTTATAAGTGGTATTATTGGATCAGAATTAAGTCCTATAAAAACACTGTCTACGCTTCCTCCATCAATTTATGTAGTTGGTACCGCTGCTGCTACAATATTTGCTGCAAAAATAATGAGCATAATTGGAAGAAGACTTGGATTTATTTTTGCTTCTGTCGCTGGTTCAATTTCTTGTTTGATAGGTGCCTATGCAATAATGATAGAAAGTTTTTTTATCTTTTGCATCGCTAAATTTATTTTAGGGGCCACAATGGCATTTACTCATCAATATCGTTTTGCTGCAGCTGAAAGTGTAGAGAAAGAACAAGCTCCCAAAGCTATTTCATCATTATTATTAGCCGGTATCGTTGCTGCTTTTCTTGGTATAAGTTTGTCAAATTATACAAAAAATTTTGTAAGCGATTATTTATACGTAGGTTCATATTTAACTTTAGCAATTTTAACATTAATACCATCATTTTTATTATTTTTTTTTAGAGACATTAAAGAAGTTTCTTTTATTTCTAATGAAGAAAATAAATCTAGGAAATATTTAGAATTTTTTTCTGATCCAAAATTTTTACAAGCAATCACCTCAGCAGCTTTTGCTTATGCGGTAATGTCTTTTTTAATGACAGCAACTCCAATAAGTATGCATATTGTGCATCATTTAAGTTTAGAAAAAACAGGCATAGTTCTTCAATTTCATGTTTTGGCAATGTTTTTACCATCACTGGTTACAGGTAATTTAATTAAAAAATTTGGTTATAGCAATATGATGTATGCAGGTGTTTTATTTTATATTTTAACAATCTTAATGAGTTTTTTTAAACCATCTTTTTCAAATTATTTTATAGGCTTAATTTTTTTAGGGGTTGGGTGGAATTTTTTATTTATATCTGGAACTAGTTTATTAGTTACTACTTACAAACCTGAAGAAAAGTTTAAAGCTCAAGGATTTAATGATTTATTAGTTTTTTCTTCCATGGCTTTAGCAAGTTTGTCTGCTGGTATACTAATTTCTCTTACTAGTTGGAAAACAGTAAATTTACTTTGTATACCTTTTTTGATTTTAATTATTTTATCAATAATAAACGCAGACCGTAAAACTAAATGACTTTTTTAATACTTGGTTTTTTCACGGGTTTAAGTTTGATTTTGGCTATTGGGGCTCAAAATATTTTTGTAATAGAGCAAGGTTTAAAAAAACGATATATTTTTTTAGTTTGTTTAATTTGTTCAATATCAGACTTAATACTAATTTTTTTAGGAATATTTTTATTTGAATACTTTAAAATTTACTTCACAAAAAATGTTGAATTATTTTTTAATATACTACTTTTTATCTTTTTAATTTACTTTATCTACAACAAAGTAAGATCTTTATATGTAAGATCAGATATAAACTTTGAAAACAGTAATTTATCCCTTAAAAATATAATGATTAAAACTTTAGGATTTACATATTTAAATCCGCATGTTTACTCAGATACAGTCTTTTTTTTAGGAAATTTTTCTAAAAATTTTTTAGCTTCACATAAATATTTATTTGGAATAGGTGCTTCCATCGCATCTTTTTTATTTTTTTTCGCTTTAGGTTATTTAGCTAAATTTTTTTCAGACTATTTAATAAATTCAAAATTTTGGATAATTATAAACTTTTTTATAATTATATTTATGACCGTTTTATCTAGCTACGTATTTATGGAAATTATAGATTTAGTTTGACATTCATATGTTAAAATTAATATTATAAATTAATTATGTCCAATATTAAATTTTCAAATGTTCATAAGTCATTTGGTCAAAATAAAATTATTAATAATTTTAATCTCGAAGGTAAAGAAGATGAATTTTTAGTTTTAGTTGGCCCATCAGGGTGTGGTAAATCTACTTTATTAAGAATGATAGCAGGTTTAGAAAAAATCGATCAAGGTGAAATTCAAATCAATAATAAAATCATCAATGAACTACATCCTTCAAAAAGAGAAACAGCGATGGTTTTTCAATCTTATGCTTTGTATCCACATATGAATGTCTACGAAAACATGTCTTTTGGACTTGAAATTGAAAAACAAAGCAAAGAAGAAATTCAAAAAAAGGTTTTAAGAGCATCAAAAATACTTAAAATTGAAAAGCTTTTAGAAAGAAGACCTAAACAATTATCTGGAGGTCAAAGGCAAAGAGTAGCTATTGGAAGAGCAATTACTCGAAATCCTAAAATATTTTTATTTGATGAACCATTATCAAACTTAGATGCAGCATTAAGAGCAGAAATGAGAGTTGAAATTTCAAAGCTTCATCAACAAATTAAGACTAATATGATTTATGTTACCCATGATCAAGTTGAGGCAATGACCTTAGCTGACAGAATAGTTATTTTAAATCAAGGCAATATTGAACAAGTAGGAACACCCGAAGAAATTTATAGCGATCCTGCAAATATTTTTGTTGCACAATTTATTGGTACGCCAAAAATGAATATTATAGAAATTGCTGAAGAACATATTAAATCAGAAAAAATAATCCAAGTATTAGGAAATGAACTTAATATAGAAGATATAAAACTAAAAAAAAGAAAACATTTTATTGGAATTAGACCTGAACATTTTAAAATAAGCAATGAAACTAAATTTAAATTTACACCCGAGATAGACATAATTGAAAATTTAGGTAATGAAAAAATTGTTTACATGAAAAAAGATAATCACCAATTAAGTGCTAAAATTCCTAGTGGCACTAAAATTGAAAATTTTTTTGGATTTGATTTAAAAAGCATTTTTATTTTTGATGAAAACGGAAAAAGAGTCAAAGGTTAACTCAACTCACAATTGATAATTTTTTAACTTTCCTCAGTTTTATTGAAAAAAATATATGCATTTAGTGCATAGCTGTTAGGTAGAACTTCTTATTGAGACAACTTGTCATTATCTTAGTATCTTGCGATTAAAATAAGGAGTATAAATGAAAAATATATTTAAATTTATCTGCATAATAACACTTTTTTATTCAAACATTGTTTATGCGGATATTCAATTTTGGACTACAGAAGTCCAACCAGCTAGAATGGCTAAGCAAGAGGAGATGGCAAAATCTTTTGAAGCTAAAACTGGGATTAAAGTTGAAGTAATTCCAATTGAAGAAAAAGATTTAGGAACTCGAGCAACAGCTGCAGCCGCATCTGGAAATCTTCCGGACGTAATCTATCATACTTTGCAATATGTTCTGCCATGGGCTGAAGCAGGTATCTTAGATGTTGATGCTAATAATGATGTAGTTAAGGCACTTGGTAAAAATACTTTTGCACCTGGAGCACTTAATATGGCTAAATCAGGTTCTAAAATAGCTGCAGTACCAGTGGACGGATGGACTCAAATGGTAGTCTATAGAAAAGATCTATTTGAAAAAGCTGGGCTAGATGCACCAACAAATTATGCAAATATTACTAAAGCAATAAAAGCTTTATCAAGTGATAATATGTATGGTTTCGTTGCAGCAACAAAAACTGACGAAAACTTTATGAGTCAAGTTTTAGAGCATGTTCTTTTAGCAAACGGTGTAAATTTAGTTAAAAAAGGTGGAACAAAAAAACAAGGTAAAGCTTTAAAAAATTCTTTAGAATTTTACAAAGTTTTAGCTAAAGCTAGTCCTCCAGGAGAACTTTATTGGAAACAATCTAGAGCCCTTTATTTTGCTGGTAGAACACCAATGATAATTTGGTCTCCATTTATAATGGACGAATTAGCAGGACTAAGAGACTCTGCACCTCCAACATTTAACGTTGATCCAACTTCTAATGAGTTAGCGCAAAAAACTGGTTTTATAACTAATTTTAGTGGACCAAATAATAAAAAAGGAGCTGCCTGGGCAGATATTAGATATTTTGGAATAACTGCAGATGCAGATACAGATGAAGCTAAAAAATTTATTATGTATTCTATGGATGAAGGTTACGCCAGCACATTATCTATAGCTCCAGAAGGTAAATTCCCAGTTAGAAGAGGTAACTCAAGTGATCCAAATGCATTTACAAAAGCTTGGAGTAAATTACCTGTAGGAGTAGACAGAAAAGCTCCGTTAACAGATCTTTACTCTGCTGATGTAATTAATAATATTGTTGCAGGATTAGATACTGCAAGCAGATGGGGAGTTAAAGAAGGGGAATTATCTAGAGCATCAAAAATTATTAATGCTCAGTTTCTAAACAGAATCACTAGAGAGTATATTGATGATGAAATCTCTGTAGACGAAGCTGTTAAGAAAATTAATGCTGAGTTAGCTAAATTCTAATAATTTTAATTTTTAAAAAAAGCGGGTAATATTATTTATCCGCTTTTTTTTATGAACGATACACTAGCAAAAACTGAAAAGAAAACTGCATATATATTAACACTACCTGCAGTATTTATTGTTTTTGCAATAGTTTTATTTCCAATTTTTGCAAACGTTTGGATTAGTTTTAAGGAAGTTGAATTAAAAGATATCAGGATACCTGAGCCACGAGCAAAAAAAATTGTTAAATATATTCCAGAAGACACTACAAAAATTAAAATTCTTTATAAACTTAGAAATAGTTCTTTATTACAAGAGATTAGGGATGTCACTTTTCAAGACAAATACCCTAAAAATTTCCAACCAATTGATTTAGACAAAAGATGTGAATTTAAAAAAAATAAATTAAAATGTAAATTTGGAAATTGGCCAGCAAAATATAGAGAAAACTTTCAAGTAATATTTGAAACAAAAGATGGATCTAATGTAAATAAAAAGGAAATAAAATCAATAAAACCTAAATTAAACGGTGAATCTGATAATATTCTACTCAATACAAAATTCACTTTAAAAAATTTTAAAAAAGTTCTATTTGAAAATGAATTTATAGATTTATTATTAACGACATTTTACTATACATTTTTTGGCACTGTTGGCTCAATAGTATTTGGAATTTTGACTGCTCAAATGGTTAATCAAAAATTCTTTGGTAGGACATTTATGAGGAGTGTTTTGTTATTCCCATACGTAGCACCAGTCGTAGCATTAGCATATACATGGGAACTTTTGCTTGATCCAAACAGTGGGACTTTAAATACTTTATTAATTAATTATCAAATTATGGAAACACCCATTAATCTTTTAGGTCAAAAATATATCACTGTTAATATATTGGGATTTGACTTTAAATTAAGACTCGCACTAACAACAGTTATTATTTTTGAAATATGGAGATATTTCCCATTAGCCTTTTTATTTATTCTGGCAAGGCTTCAAGCTATACCAAAGGAACTTTACGAAGCTGCAGATGTAGATGGAGCCAGTCCATTTCAAAAATTTTTTAAAATAACATTGCCTCAGATTACAGCTGTAATTTCTATTTTATTTATGATTAGATTTATTTGGAATTTTAATAAGTTCGAAGATGTTTTCTTGCTTACAGGTGGGGCATCCGGAACTAGGACCTTACCAATTAATGTATACCAACAGGGATTCGCAATATCGGATATTGGTACTGGTTCTGCTGTATCTATAGTAATTGTTATTCTTTTACTCTTGTTCATGTTTTTTTATTTTAAACTTTTAGGAAAGAGAGTTGATGAAAACTAAAAATATTATAATTTTTTCAATTATTTCCTCTCTTTTTTTAGTAAGCCTAATTTCTATATGGAAAATATTAGCTACATTGCAAGGAATAAAATTAGACAACTTAAATTTTCAAGTTATCTTTTTACTTGGTTTTTTTATTTCATCGGCCCAAGCTATTATAGGCAATAAACTTAATTTTATTTTCAAATTAATAATCTTTTCAATAATATTTATATTTATTGATGGATATTTAATTCAACACATGCCTATCTGGTATAATATTGGAGTATTTTTAATTCTTTATTTTTTCATTAATAAAATAAAAAAGTTCAACAAAAAAATATTGGAAGAAGAATATTCTACTCAAATAATAATTTTTGATTTCTTAACACTTTTTGGGATAGTGCTATTTTCATTTGTGATTTTGTTTCCATTTTATATGATGGTAGTAACTAGCTTTAAAACACAAATTGCGCTGTTGGTTAATCCTTTAGACTTTAGCATAAATTTTGCGCAAGGATTTAAAGATTTGTTTAAATCATATTTTGTAATATTTAAATCATATAAATTTGGAAAATATATATTAACCAGTACTATTGTATCCCTTGGAACTGTATTTATTACATTAATTTTTGCAATCCCAGCTGCTTATGCTATTGCAAGATTAAATTTTTTTGGAAAAACATTTTTATCAACATCAATATTGATCATTTATATGTTTCCTGCAATTGTTTTAGTGATACCACTTTATACAGTTTTTAGTCAGCTGGGTTTGAGAAATTCAATAGAAGGATTATTAATTGTTTATACTGCTACCACACTTCCTGTGGCTATATATATGTTACAAGGATATTTTAAAAGTATTCCTAAAGAGTTAGAAGAAGCTGCAATACTAGATAAATTAAGTTGGTTTGGGATCATAACTAAAATTATAATTCCGCTTAGTATTCCCGCCATTTCCTCAGTTGCTTTGTATGTATTTATGATAGCTTGGAATGAATTTTTATTTTCTTTAATGTTTTTAGATAATCCAAACTCTTTTACACTTTCAAGAGCAATACAGTACCTAAGTGGAGATGCTGAAACTCCTAGACAATATCTAATGGCAGGTTCAGTAATAGTTACTTTACCTGTTTTATTTATTTTTGTTTATTTTGAAAAATATTTAGTAAGTGGACTAACAGCAGGAAGTGTAAAGGGCTAATGAGCGATTTAGTTGATGCTGCTAAAAAAACACTTCTAGATAATAGGAGGTCTGGATACACATTACCCACAAATAACAAATTATATCCAGCCCAGTGGAATTGGGATTCAGCTTTTATATCTCTAGGTTATTCATATTTTAATTTAGATTACGCAATTGAGGAATTAGAAACGCTTTTAAAAGGACAATGGGATGATGGAATGGTGCCACATATTCTGTTTCACGAAGCTGATGATAGCTATTTTCCAAACCATATCACCTGGTCTTGTGGGAAAGAAGTGCCATCTTCGGGAATAACTCAACCACCGATAGCAGCATCAATTTTAAATATAATTGTTAAAAATAATCAATTAAACAAAATACAAAATGAAAAAGTTTTTAAATTAGTTTGTAAATTAAAAAAATATCATGAATGGTTTTTTAAAAATAGAGACAAAAATAAATCAGGACTAGTATCTATAATACATCCCTGGGAAAGTGGTTATGATAATTCACCATTATGGGATTTTGCATTGTCTAAAATAACTATCGATCAAAATTTATCATATGAAAGGAGAGATCTTAAAGTTTCAAATAATGATGAAAGACCATTAAGTAAAGATTATGATTGTTACATAACTCTTTTAAATCAATTTAAGTCAGAAAATTATAATCCCAATAAACTATTAGATATATCTATGTTTAATATTATTGATATTGGTTTTAATTCAATTTTTCTTAAAGCAAATAAAGATTTATTAGAATTATTAAAATTATATGAATTAGATTATTCAGGCTTTAAGGAGAAAATCGACAAAACTGAAAATAGCATACTTGATCTGTATAATGAAAAAGAAAACATGTTTTTTTCATTTGATTTAAAAAACAATGTTCAAATTAAAATACCCTCATTAACTAATTTTCTTATTTTATTTGCTGATTTGAAACACGATAATGTGAATGCAAAAATAATTAAAAATCTTGAAGAATTTAATATAAATGAGAAATATTTTTTTACTACAATGAATCCAAATCATAATTCATTTGAAGAGAAAAGATATTGGAGAGGTCCTATATGGATAAATACAAATTGGATAATTTATAGATCTTTAATTAACAAAAATAAAAATTTTGCAGAAAAGATTAAAAAAAATACAATTCAATTAATTAATCATAATAACTTTCATGAATATTACAGCTCTAAAACTGGACTGCCTTTTGGAGCAAATAATTTTTCATGGACTGCGGCACTTTATTTAGATTTAGTCTTGAGTTAATATTCTTATTAAATTTTTGTGTGTGTCAACTTGTTACACTTGTTTGAGTTGATAAAAATATTTTTATATCCATATATAAATTCTAATAAACACAACTAAAATTTAATATGAAAACGTTTAAAAATTTATTTATTTTAATTACTTTGCTATTTTTTACTTCTAGTTCCTATGCTGCAGATGTGACTGTAGAAATGTTAAATAAATTAGGTAAAGAATCCATGGTTTATTCTGAAAAAGTTGTAAGAGTTGATGTTGGAGATACTGTTTTCTGGAAATCAACTAATCCAGGCCACAATGTTGAATTTATCAAAGGTGGAGTGCCACAAGGCGTTGATAAGTTTAAAACTAAATTTAGCAAAGATGCACAATATACTTTTAAAATTCCTGGCATTTATGCTTACTGGTGCACACCTCATAAAAGCATGGGTATGATCGGTTTTGTAGTTGTTGGAAATGATAAATCTAATTTAGAAGATATTAAAAAAATTAAATATTATTCTAGATCAAAAAAAATTGCTCCAGAATTAATAAATTCCTTATAATTAGTTTGAAAAACCGTATTTTCTGAGCCTCACATCTCCAGTTCGTGCATGTGCTTCCATGCCTTCGTATCTAGAAATTCTTGCAGCGGCAGCACCTACTTCTTTAGTAGATTCTTTTGTCATCCTTTGGAAACTTAAGGTTTTTATAAATTTTCCTACAAACAATCCACCAGTATACTTTCCAGCTCCTTTTGTTGGAAGAATGTGATTTGTGCCAGAACATTTATCCCCATAAGCAACTGTTGTTTCCTCTCCAATAAATAATGATCCATAATTTTTCAATCTATCATGAAACCATTTATCTTTTTTAGTTTGTACCTCTAAGTGTTCTGGAGCATATTCATCGCTAATTGAAGCCATTTCTTCATCTGTTTCACATAAAATCACTTCTCCATAATCTCTCCAAGCAGCTTCGGCACTTGTTTTTGGAAGTTCAGGAAGATCTGAAATAAGTTCTGGAACTCTTTTCATAACTTCTTCAGCAAGTTTCTTACTAGTTGTAAATAACCACGCAGGAGAATTATAACCATGTTCTGCCTGTCCAACTAAATCAAAAGCAACTATTTCTGGATCAGCTGTTTCATCCGCAATTACTGCTATTTCAGTAGGTCCAGCAAATAAATCAATCCCAACTTTACCAAATAAAATTCTTTTTGCTTCGGCTACAAATTGATTTCCTGGTCCAACAAGTATATCGGCAGGCTCATTGCCAAACATTCCATATGTCATGGCTGCAATCGCAGGAACACCACCTAAATTCAAAATAACATCAGCTCCACATAAATTAGCAGTATAAATAATTGCCGGGTGAGCACCAACACCTTCTTTGGGTGGGCTACAAGCTATAATATTTTTTACGCCAGCAACTTTAGCTGTGGTAACACTCATAACTGCAGAAGCGATATGAGCATATCTTCCTCCAGGTACATAACAGCCAGCTGTATTTACAGGTATAAGTTTTTGACCAGCATACAAACCTTTTGAAAGCTCAACTTCAAAATCTTGGCCATAGTTTTTAAGTTGTGCTTCAGCAAACTTTCTTACTCTATCATAAGAAAATTTAATATCGTCTTTAGTTTTTTGATCTAAAGATTTTGTAATTTCTTCTATTTTTTCTTTTGAAACAATAATTTCTCCCTCATACTTATCAAATTTTTTTGTTAATTCTTTACATCCTTCTTCTCTTGATTTTTCTAATTCACTCAAAAGATTTTGGACTATTTCTCTAGTTTTTAAATCATCAGTAGATGATGTCTTTGGTGATTTTTTTAGATATTTGATCGTCATAATTTGTGAACTTTTAAATCATTAATTAATCTAATGCAACAACTGCCGCCGCCATAGAAGCTAGTCTTGCAGGAGCTTCGTCAGATCTACTTGTAATAACAACAGGAACTTTTCCACCAATAACCACTCCTGCAGCACATGCTCCCATAAAATATATCATCATTTTAACTAATGCATTTCCTGCTTCAACACTTGGGACCAATAAAACATCAGCTTGACCAGCAACAGTGTTTTTTATTCCTTTAATAGCAGCTGATTTTTTTGATATACTATTATCAAAAGCAAGCGGACCAAAAACTTCTGCATTTAAATTTTCTTTTTTTGCTAGTTCAGTAATTTCTTTAGCTTCTAAAGAGCTTTGAACACTATCCAGAACTTCCTCGGTAGCAGAAAGAACAGCAACTTTTGGTTTTTCAATTCCTATTCTATTTGAGAAATTAATTGCATTTTTTAGTATATGCATTTTAGTTTTAACATTTGGTAAAACATTTAGAGCACCATCAGTTATTATTAATGGCTTGTCTTCTTTATCTAAAGTCATGTGCCAAACGTGACTTAACCTTGTTTTGCCTAATAAATTATATTCTCTTTTTAAAACTTCTTTCATTAAAATATCAGTGTGAATATGACCTTTAACAATTATTCTTATTTTATTTTCTGATGCTAATTTTGCTGCTATTTTTGCTGTATTATTTTCAACAGGCTCATGAATAGTTTCAAATTTTGATATATCAAATTTTAAATTATCAGCACATTTTTGAATTTCATCTTTATCACCAATAAATATTGGTTCGATCAAATTTTCGTTGACTGCATCCATAACAGATAACATTGGAAGAGGTTTTCCGGCATTAACTATACCTGCTAACACACCTTTTTTTTTAGATGCAACATTAAGAAGATTATTTGGGCAAATTATTTCTTTATCTGAAAGCATTATATTAATATTTTTGTAATATAAATTTTTAATAATTTATAGTAAAATACATAAAATAGAAAACTGTGTCGGAAGTATGGAAATAGTAACAAAAATAGCACCTATAATACTTGCACTAATAATGCTGGGTTTAGGTTTAGGTTTAAAAGTTGAAGATTTTGCAAGAGTCTTTAAAGCTCCTAAAGATTTTATTGTTGGTTTTATTTCTCAATTGATAATTCTTCCAATAGTTGCTTACTTATTAATTATCATTTTACAAACACCTCCCGAGATAGCAATTGGGGTTATGATTATCGCAGCAGCACCAGGAGGAGTTACATCAAATATACTAACTAAGTTTGCAGATGGAGATGTTGCATTATCAATTTCTTTAACTGCTGTTATTAGTTTAATTAGTATTATTTCAGTTCCATTTATAATTTTTACATCTGCTGATTTACTTGGAATAACAAATATCTCCCAAAACATCTCAATGATAGGTATTGCTATTAAAATGTTTTTGGTTGTTACAGTTCCAGTTATTTTAGGAATGATTATCAGAAAACTTGCAGATAGTTTTGTAGCATCAAAAGTTGAAATATTTAATAAACTTAATGTAATATTTTTTATAATTTTTTTTATTGCTGCGTTTTATGAAGAAAGAGAAAATATAATAAGCTTTATATTGGAAGCAGGTTTAATTGCTTTAATTCTAAATATAACGATGATGGTAATTGCATATTATCTTGCTAAAATTTTTGCTTCAGGAATTCAACAAAGAAAGTGTATTGCTTTAGAATGTGGATTGCAAAATGGCACTTTAGCATTATTTGTTTCTACACAAATATTTGGTACCGATATATTGTATGCTATACCAACAGGTGCGTATGCATTGATTATGTATATTACTGGATTTGCTTTTGTATTTATTTTAAAAAATAAAGTTTAATTATTCCAAAAAGGACACTTGCTTTCAGCAAGAAGGTATTTTTTTAGATTATCATTTAATTTTAACATTGTAATTGACATTCCAGCCATTTCCATAGAAGTAGCATATCTTCCAACGTAAGTTTTAATATTTTTTATTTTTGAATTTGATAAATTTTCATTTACTCTTTTTGATACAATATATAATTCTTCAAGTGGTGTAGCGCCCAAACTATTTACCATAACTGCGATAGTGTCATTTGAGCTTATTTTAGAATCTTCTATAATTCTTTTATATAGATCATCAACTAAATCATTAGCTGGTCTTAATTTCTCTCTTTTTATACCTGGTTCGCCATGAATACCCATTCCTATTTCAATTTCGTCTTCACTAATTTCAAAAGTTGGTTTTCCAGCCTCAGGTAAAATACAAGGAGATACAGCAACACCTAATGTTCGAATATTATTATTAACCTCTGCTGCAGTTTTAAAAACATCTTCAAGAGATGCTCCAGTTTCGGCAATTGCTCCAGCAACTTTAAATACAAATATCATACCAGCAATACCTCTTCGTTTTTCTTTTTCAGACTTATTTGCACTCGCTATATCATCAGCAACAATTACTTTTTTCGTTTTTATCCCTTCTGCCTCAACCATTTCACAAGCCATATCAAAATTCATAACATCACCGCCGTAATTGCCAATAATACACAAAACTCCGTTACCATTATCAGCGTTTTTTATTGCTGAAACCATTTGCTCAACTGATGGAGATGCAAATACAGAGCCAATAGCACAAGCATCTAAAAATCCTTCACCAACATATCCTGTAAAGACTGGAAGATGTCCAGAGCCACCACCAGTTACTATTCCAACTTTTTTTGAAGCTTTATTTGCTCTCGTTACAACTCTATTATTATCTTTAGCTAAAGAATAAACTTCTGGGTGAGATTTAATAAGTCCGTCAATTGACTCTTCAACAAAACTAGCTGGATTGTTGATTATTTTTTTCATATCAATTTTTATATTTTAAATTTAAAAATATATATACTAGAAAAATGATAAAATCTTTCAAAGTAAATATTTCAGAAGAAATTCTACAAAATATATATTTTAAAGTTAAAAATTACCAATGGCACGAGATGCCAGATGACGGAGGCTGGGATTACGGAACAAATTTAGAATATATGAAGGAATTTTCAAAATTTTGGATTGATAAATATGACTGGAGAAGAACTGAAGAAAAAATAAACAAATTTAAAAATTTTAAATCTAATATAGAGGGAATTGATATTCATTTTATTCACGAAAAGGGAAGTGGATCTAATCCAAAGCCTTTATTATTAAATCATGGATGGCCTGGATCGATAGTAGAATTTTTACATATTATTGATCAACTTGCACATCCTGAAAAATATGGTGGAAAAGAAGAAGATGGTTTTGATGTTATTGTTCCATCTCTACCAGGTTATGGATTTTCTGGACGCCCCACTAGACCAATTGGACCAAGAAAAATGGCTGCAATATTTAATTCGTTAATGACAAATGTTCTTGGTTATAAAAAATATATTTCACAAGGTGGTGATTTTGGTGGAACTATATGTACATGGTTAGCATATGATCATCCAAAAAATTTATTAGGAATTCATATTAATATTTTAATCATAAGACATCCAGATGGACCACAAACTGAAGAAGAAAAAGAATGGCAAGAAAGGTTTAGAAAAGAACAAAGAATTGAAGATGGTTATAGAACACAACAAGCAACAAAACCACAAACATTAAGTTATGCTATGATGGATAGTCCAGTAGGTGTTGCGGCTTGGATACTAGAAAAAATGAGAGGTTGGTCTGACATTAAAAATGGTGACATTGAAAGTATTTATTCAAAAGATCTTTTACTATCAAATATTATGATTTATTTAGTTACTAAAACTTTTAATACCGCTTCGTGGATTTACTATGGAAGAAGAGAAGAAGGAGGAAGATATCTTCCTAAAGATCATCTTCCGTTAAAAGTTCCAACAGCTATTGCAAAATTTCCTAAAGAATATTTAGAATGGGCTCCAAAATCATATGTAGAAAGAATATATAACGTTCAACAATGGACTGAAATGCCAGAAGGGGGCCATTTTGCAGCTTTAGAAAAACCTGAATTATTGATAAAAGATATAATAAAATTTTCGAAAAAAATATAATTTGTTAAAATGCAAAAAATAATTTTTATAACACTCTCTTTATTGATCATTGGTTATGTTGTTTATATGGGTGTAATGGCTGTGATAAGAGGCAAAAAATATAAAGAAGAAAACCAAGCTGAAGAAAACCAAGTTGAAAAAAATCAAACTCAGGATGAAAACAAATGAATTTAAGCACAATAGTAACTATAATTTATGCAGTTGGAATAATAATAGGGGCATTATTTCTTGATATTTGGGGCGCAGAAACTTCTTTGTCTAAAGCTATGGCAGGTGTTGCGTGGACAGTTTTATTTTTAATAGCACTTTTTTATGCGGAAAAAAAAGACATTTAAAAAAGACAGTATACCTGCGCGATTTGTAAAAAAGCACATCTATTACTATTACGCTACTTTTTGGATAATTATTATTATTTTTTTATTATT
>CACFUX010000011.1 GCA_902569615.1 uncultured Pelagibacteraceae bacterium
TTTAAGTTTCAAAAATAAGTTTACGAATGATAACAAATATCTGGCAGTTATTAACGAAAATGGGCTTTGGATTAAGGATGAAATCAATGAAACAATTAATATTATTAATGCTGAAAAATTCAAAGATAACCTGGTTGAAAATGTAACAATAGTTCAATTAAATCAAGATTTTGATTTTATTAAAAATATTAATGCCAAAGGTGCTGATATAAAAAAAAATAATTGGGTATTATATGGTGTTGAGGTTTACAACAAAGACAAACCAAATGAAAATTATCAAAAATATGAATTCTATTCAAATTTTAACAAACAAAAAATTGATAGTCTATTTTCTAATCTATCTTCACAAAATTTATATAAACTTAAAGTTATGATGAATGATTATAAAAATTTAGGATATTCTACTTTAGAAATTAAAGCTTATATTTATAAAATCCTTTCTTATCCTTTCTACCTAGCAATAATGGCCTTGATTGGATCAATTTTGATGTACAGCGTTAAATCTAATAAATCAAAAACTATAGTTATTCTTATCGGTATAACAGTATCAGTTTTTATTTACTATATAATTTATTTTTCTAATTTATTGGGTACAAATGAAAACTTGCCACTAATAGTATCAACAGGTTTACCATATATTTTACTTTTTTTAGCATCATCAGTTGGATTGGTTAGTGTAAATGAAAAATAAAAAAATCATTTTTATATTTATATTTTTATTTTTATTTAAAGTTAATTCTTTTAGTGAGGAATTTAAGTTTGAATCAAATGAAGTGCAAATACTTGAGAAAGGCAATCTTATAATTATAGAAAAGGAAGTAAAAATTTTGTCAAAAGATAACTTAATAATTGAAGCTGATAAATCTAAATATGATAAGAAAAAAAACTCTCTTAAAGTTGATGGAAACGTCAAAATAACAGATGAAACTAATAAACTAGTTATTAACGCAGAAAAAATAAATTATCTTAAAAATGATGAGATAATATTTACTGAAGGAGAATCCATAGTCGAATTAGAAAAAAATTATTTAATTAATTCTACTGATTTAAATCTTGATAGAAATTTAATGGAATTTTCATCAAATAAAAAAACGATTATTAATGATATCAAAGGCTATAATTTTATTTTAGATGAATTTAATTTTGATATAAAAAACAAAATTTTAACTGGAAAAAATGTTTATTTAAAGGATTTGGATAATAATAATTTTTATTTAGAAACAATAAATTTAAATTTAAATAGTTATGATTTTTCAGGTGATAAATTATACATTGATTTTGATAATTCTCTGTTTGGTAATAAAGAAAATGAACCAAGGCTTACGGGAGAAAAAATAACTGATAATAAAAATGAGAGCACAATTTATAACGGTACTTTTACTACTTGTAAAAAAAATGAGGAAGATTGTCCACCATGGCTTCTTTCTGCGGCTGAAATAAAACACAAAAAAAAAGAAAAAATAATTGAATACAAAAATGCTTGGTTAGAAATTTATAAAAAACCAGTAGTATATTTTCCATACTTTTATCACCCAGACCCTTCTGTAAAAAGACAATCAGGTTTTTTGGCACCAACAATAATCAACTCCAGCGTAAGTGGTACTGCTTTTAAAATACCTTACTACAAGGTTATTTCTGAAGATAAAGATTTGACAATATCTCCTCAAATATTTTTTGATAAAAGTGCTATTTTTCAAACAGAATATAGGCAAGCATTTAAAAACTCTAAATCAATAACTGATTTAAGTTTAGCCAAAGACGAAAATGAAACCAAAGCTCACTTTTTTTCAAATTTAAAAGGAAGCAATGATAACTTTAAATATGAAATAAATTTAGAAAAAGTATCTAACGATAAATATCTTAAGGTTAATAAAATTAATTCATCATTAATTAATAGCTATTCCGAATTAAACTCATTTATTAAATTTGATAAAAGTTCTGAAACTTCTTCTTTAAGTTCATCAATTGAAATTTTTGAAGATTTAAATAAAAAAAATTCTGATAGATTTGAGTATGTTTTGCCAAATATTACATTTTCAAAAAGTTTAGAAAATTTTGAAAATTCTGGAAGACTTGAATTTAATAGTAGAGCATTTCAAAAATATTTTAATACAAATCATTATGAAGCATCATTGATTAATGATCTAATTTTTAAATCAAATAAAAATATTTCAAAAAATGGATTTATAAATAGTTACACATTGCTTTTAAGAAATGCTAATTCAGATCTTAGAAATTCATTAAATTTTGAGAACTCAGAAAATTTTGATTTACTTTCAACACTATTATTTGAAAGTAAAATACCTTTAAGAAAAATTAATAAAAATGGAACAAGTTTATTAACACCGATCATTTCTGCACGGTTTAGTCCAAACAAAACTAAAAATGTTAAGAAGCTTGATACTAAAATTTCCTACAATAACGTCTATTCCTTAGACAGATTGGGTCAAAATAACATGGTAGAAGGAAGGTACTCTCTAACTCTTGGTAATGAATATTCAATATTAAACAATAATAATAAAGAAATTTTTAATTTATCTTTTGCAAATGTTTTAAGAAATACTCATGACGATGATTTGCCAATAAAAAGTACGCTAGGAGAAAAAAGATCAGATATCTTTGGTCTATTAAAGTATACCCCATCAGACAATTTTGATTTGGAGTATCAATTTTCTCTTGATAATAATTTAAAACACTCAAATTCTGATATTGTAAAATCCAACATCAAAATAAATAATTTCATTACTTCTTTTGAATATTTTGAAGAAGATAATATTATAGGAAATAAAAGCTATATAACTAATACAACTAAATACGATATGGATAAAAATAAATCTATATCATTTGAAATAAGCAAAAATTTAGATAAAAATATTACTGACTATTATAATCTAATTTATGAATATAAAAATGACTGTATGGCAGCTGCATTAGAATATAATAAAACTTTCTATGATGCTGATGATCTTGAGAGTGATCAAAATATATTCTTTACAATAAAAATTATTCCTTTTGGTAAATTAAGTTCGCCAAGCATAAATTAGTTATGAAAATTAAATTTTTTTTTGTTTTGGTATTATGCTGCTTTTTTTACTCTTCAGTAATAATATCTGACGAAAAAGTCTTTATAGAACTAAAAATTGAAAATGAAATTATTACCAATTTAGATATAAATAAAGAAAAAAAATACCTAATAGCGCTTAATAACAATTTAAAAAATTTAAACAAAAATCAAATTTACAAAATATCAAAGGACTCCTTGATAAGAGAAAAGGTAAAAAAAGTAGAATTATTAAAATATTTTGATTTAGATTCTACAAGTAAAATAGCTGATAATATAGTCAAAACTGTTATAAAAAACATGAATTTTAAAAGTGAAAAAGACTTTGAGTTATACTTAAAAGATTATGATTTAACTATTGATGATGTAAAAAAAAAATTATTAATAGAGGCAACATGGAACCAATTAATTTACGACAAATATAAAAGCAATGTTAAGGTGGATGAAAAAAAACTTAGAAATAAATTAAATCAACAAGTCAAAGAAAATAAAATAGAAGAGTTTAATTTAAGTGAAATTCTTTTCGAACTTAAAACAGGTGAAAATATTCAAGATAAGTTTGATACTGTTAAAAATTTTATAAATACAAATAATTTTGAAAATGCAGCAAATATTTTTAGCATATCAGATTCTTCAAAGTTTGGGGGTAAAATAGGTTGGACAAGTAAGGCTCAAATTTCAAAAAATATACTAGATAAAATAATAGAACTAAAAACTGGAGAAATATCTATGCCAATTCAAATAAATAATTCATATTTAATCATAAAAATAAACGAAAAAAGGAATGTTGAAAGGGAAATTAATATTGAAAAAGAAATGGAAAAATTAATTATTATTGAAAAAGATAGACAGCTTAACCAGTATTCAGTTATGTATTTTAATAGAATAAAAAATAATTTATTTATAAATGATTTATAAACCTTTAATTATAGTTTTAGGTGAGCCCTACAGTACTTTTCAAGAAATTGTTCTAAAATCAATTAAAAAGAAAATTTTATCAAATTATAAAAATCCAATTATATTTATTGGTTCTGCTGAGCTTTTTAAAAAGCAAATGATTAAATTAGGCTACTCATTTAAAGTAAATATTATAAAGCCTGAAGATTTAGGAAAAAAAAAAATTAATAATAAAACAATAAATTTTATAAATATAAATTTTAAATTTAAAAAAATATTTGACAAAATTTCATATAAGTCAAAAAATTATTTAAAAAATTCTTTTGATGTGGCTATTAAACTAATAAAAGATAGAAAAATTACTGGAATTATAAATGGACCAATTTCTAAAAAATATTTTTTAGAAAAAAAATTTCCTGGAATAACTGAATATTTATCAAAAAAAGCTTTTTCAAAAAGTTTTCCAGTTATGCTAATATTTAATCAAAAACTTTCAGTATCTCCTATTACAACGCATGAGCCAATAAGAAATATCCATAAGAAAATCAATAAAAAAAAAATAATCAAAAATGTAATTACAATTAATAAATTTTACATAGAAAAGTTAAAAAAAAAGCCTTCTATAGCTATTCTTGGATTAAATCCACATTGTGAAACAAATAGTAAATATAGCGAAGAAGATAAAATTATAATTCCTTCAGTAAAAAATTTATTAAAAAGAAAAATTAAAATTGATGGACCGTTTTCTGCTGATACTTTTTTCTTTGAAAAGAATATTAAGAAATATGATGTTGTTGTTGGAATGTACCATGATCAAGTACTTGTGCCTATCAAAACATTATTTAATTTTGATGCAATAAATATAACTTTAGGAATCCCTATTTTAAGGATTTCTCCAGACCATGGAACAAATAATCAAATGATTGGGTTGAATAAATCAAATTATAAGTCATTTGAGGCCGCAATTAAATTTTTCAAAAAAGTTAATGCTAATTAAGCCTAAAAAAAGCTTAGGTCAAAATTTTTTAATTGATAAAAATATAATTAAATTAATTGTTGATTCAGGCAAAATTACAGAAAAAGACACTCTTTTAGAAGTTGGTCCAGGAACCGGCAACCTTACAAGAGAACTAGTTTTAAAAAGACCAAAGAAAATAATTGTTGTTGAAAAGGATAAATTTTTATCAAAAAATTTAGAAGATAATTTTGGTAATTCTATTGAAATAATTAATGAAGATATATTAAAAATTGAAGAAGAAAAACTATCAACTGAAAAAATGATTTTTTTTGGTAATTTACCTTATAATATTTCAACAAAAATATTTACAAAATGGATAAAATTAAAAAAACTAAATAATATTTCAAAAAAGTTTATATTAATGTTTCAAAAAGAAGTTGCAGATAGAATAATAGAAAAAACAAATAAAAAAAATTATGGAAGATTGGCAATTTTAACTTCGTGGAGAATGAAAGTAACAAAAATTTCAGATGTCTCACCAAATTCTTTTTTTCCAGTACCAAAAGTAAAAAGCACTGTTTTGCTTTTAGAACCAAAAAATGATTATTTCAATATTAAAAACCCTAAGAATTTAGAGCATATTACTAACATTTTTTTTAACCAAAGAAGAAAAATGATAAAAAAACCTTTAAATATTCTTTTTAAAAACGCTAAAGATATATCAAAAAAATATAATATTAATTTAAATGATAGACCGCAGAATTTAACTCCAGAAATATATTTTAAATTATGTAGTGAATATGAAAAATTAATTTCTTAGTTTTTTAACATGGTTACTAATTTTTAATGAATCATAATTAATTTCTGAATTAATAATTTTTTTATTTATTAAACTAACTATTTCATTATAACATTTATCTAGATTGTCGTTGATCACAACAAAGTCATAATTTTTCCAGTGATTAATATCTTCATTAAACTGTTTCATTCTTTTCTCAACAATATTTTTATCTTTCATATCTCTATTTTTTAATCTTTTAAATAATTCTTCTTTGCTTGGTGGTAAAATAAAAAACGTAATTAAATTATAGTTGAGTTTTTGCTTTTTAATCTGCTCAGCTCCTTGCCAGTCAATATCAAAAATTACACTGTCTCCTTTCTTTAAGTGTTGTAGTACTTGACTTTTAGAAGATCCATAATAATTTTCAAAAACTTTGGCGTATTCTAAAAATTCTTCATTTTTAATTAAATTTTTAAACTCATTTTCTTCTATAAAAAAATAGTCTTTTCCATTTAACTCGTTTGTTCTTGGTTTTCTGGTTGTATAAGATATTGATATTTTGAATTTTTTTTCTTCAGCTATTTTTTTAACTAATGTAGTTTTACCTGCTCCAGACGGAGATGATAGAACTATAATTATCCCGTCTTTATTAAAAGACATGTTGAATTTTTGTATTAATTGGCTTTACTTTCTATAAATTTTACTGCATCACCAACTGTAAGAATCTTTTCTGCTTCGCTATCAGAAATTTCTGATCCAAACTCTTCTTCAAAAGCCATAACTAATTCGACTGTATCTAAGCTATCAGCTCCTAAGTCGTCGATAAAACTAGATTCTTCAGTAACCTTTGATTCTTCTATTCCTAGATGGTCCGCTACTATTTTTTTTACCTTACTTGAAATATCATCTGACATAAAAATCCTTTGTGTTTTAAATCGTTATTAATTTATTAAAAGCTTTTGTCAAGCCATATACATGCCTCCATTAACATGTAGAGTTTCTCCCGTTATATAAGAGGCTTGATCAGACGATAAAAAAGCAACAGAATTAGCCACATCTTCACCATTACCTAATTTAGACATTGGTATTCTAGAAGTTAATACAGCTTTTACACTTTCATTTATATTATCAGTCATTCTTGATTGGATAAATCCTGGTGAAATACAGTTAATTGTAATATTTTTTTTTGCATATTCGATTGCTAAAGATTTGGTCATTCCAATAATTCCTGCTTTTGAAGCAGAGTAGTTTGACTGTCCTAAATTTCCAGTATGACCAACAACAGATGTTATATTTACTATTCTACCATATTTATTTTTTAGCATTTTTTTTATTGAATATTTAGACATTAAAAATGTAGAACTTAAATTTATATCTATAACTTTTTTCCATTCTTCATATTTCATTCTCAAGGATAAATTATCTCTATTGACTCCAGCATTATTAATTAAAATATCTAGCCCTGATAGCTGTGTTACTACCTTCTCTATAAATTCTTCTATTTTTTCATGGTTTGATATATCAAAATTTAAAACTTTAATATTTGAAAATTCTTTTTTTAACGAATCTAATTTTTCTATATTTGTACCTGTTGCTAAAACCTCTCCTTCTAAAGAAACAAATTTTTTAACTATTTCTCTACCTATTCCACCTGTAGCACCTGTAACAAGTATTTTTTTATTTTTAAAATTAATCATTTAAGCTAATATTTTTAAATCCTCAAAATTATTTATTGTTTTCAAATTAACATTTTTGTCTATTCTTTTAACTAGTCCAGATAATACTTTTCCAGGACCAATTTCAATAAAATTTGTAACTCCTTTATTTATCATATAAATTACACTTTCTCTCCATCTAACAGGACTTTCTATTTGTTTTATAAGCAAATCCTTTATTTCTTCTACTTCTATTGTTTCGCCTCCTGTTACATTTGAAATAATAGTATTTTTAGGTTTTTTAAAACTCGTACTAATAATTTTATTACTCATTTCTTCAGTTGCTTTCTTCATTAATTCGCAATGAAAAGGAGCACTTACAGGTAATTTTATATTTTTAATTTTTTTATCCTTCAAATTTTCTGCAAACTTATTTATATCTGAATTAAGCCCACTCAAAACTATTTGTCCTTTTGAGTTATCATTCGCAATATAACATTTATACTCTTTATGATTTTGTTCTAATATTTCTTTAATATCATTTATTTCAACTCCAAGAACTGCTATCATTCCTCCAGTTCCGTTAGGGGTAGCTGTTTGCATTGCTTTCCCTCTTTCATTTAAAAGTTTAATTGCATCTTTAAATTCTAATGAACCACTTGCTGCTAAAGCAGTATATTCTCCTAAAGAATGTCCTGCAAAATATTTTGCATCATCTAAATTAATATTGGTTTCTTTTTTTATCATTTCTACTATTGAATAACTAACTAAGAATATCGCTGGTTGAGTATTTTCAGTTAAGTCTAAATGTTCTTTTGGTCCATCAAGAATTATTTTACTAATTGGGAAACCTAAAATATCATCAGCTAGAATAAACAATTCCTTAATATAAGGGAACTTATCGTATAATTCTTTACCCATGCCAACTGATTGTGATCCTTGACCTGGAAATATTAATGAAAACATAGAAATTATTATAAAAATTTTGGTTTTTTGTGTTGTAATTAAATTTTTATAATAGTATATCCCTTTTTTTTATAACAATAAAATATGAACTTTTACGAACATACTATAATAGCTAGGCAAGATACTAGCCCAAGTCAATTAAAACAATTACAAGAAAAATATATAACCCTAGTAAGTAAAAATGATGGAAAAGTAGTAAAAACTGAAAACTGGGGACTTTTAAATTTATCTTACTTAATTAAAAAAAATAAAAAAGGTAATTATATTCACTTTAAAATTGAAGGTTCTGGAAAAACTATAAATGAACTTGAAAGAAATGAAAAGATAGACAAAAATCTTTTAAGATATCTAACAGTGAAAGTAAAAAAATTAGATTTAAAAACAAATTACTTTGAAAAGAAAAATGAAGATACAAAAATAAAATCAAATTAAAATGAAAAACTCAAACAGAAAAAGGTCAAATCAAAGTAACTTTGCTAAATTAAGTATTTTCCAACCGCAAAAATATAGATTTAAAAAAAAATGCCCTTTATCAGGAACTGGTGCTCCGAAAATTGATTATAAGAATATAAAATTGTTAAAAAAATATATTACTGAAAATGGGAAAATAATGCCATCAAGAATCACTTCTGTTAGTCAAAAAAAACAAAGAGAGTTGTCTCTATCAATTAAGAGAGCAAGAAATTTAGCTTTACTATAATGAAAATTATACTTTTAGAAAATGTAAGAAAAGTAGGATCTATTGGTGATGTTATTGATGTTAAAAGAGGTTTTGCTAGAAATTATTTAATATCGAAAAAAAAAGCTCTTTTTGCATCAAAAGAAAATATTAAAGAAGTTGAAAAAATTAAAATTGAGCTATCTAAGAAAGATCAAGAAAAAAAGAAAGATGCGAAAAATATACAAGAAAAAATTCAAAACAAAGAATTTAAAGTTAAAAAATTAGCAACTGAAAATAAAGAACTTTACGGTTCAGTTAAACCAACTGAAATATCAAAAATTTTAAACGAAAATGAAAAAATTGACATTAATCCATCTTTAATACAACCTATTAAAGAAATTAAAACTTTAGGGACATTTAAAGTTCTATTAAATTTACATCCTGAAATTCAATCTGAGATATCTATCAAAGTAATCTCAGATGATAATAAATAATTATACAGTTTTTTCCCCAACTATTATTTAACATTGTAATAGCTTATTTCTTTAATAAAGTAATTTAATGGCTAATGCTTTTAACTTAGTTAAAAACGATACTAATGAGTTACCAAATAACATTGAAGCTGAACAATCAGTTATTGGTTCTATTTTAGTATCAAATGAAATATTTGACGAAATAAATATACTTATAACTAGTAGAAACTTTTACGACCCTATGCATCAAAAAATTTTTAATGCTATTGAAAAATTAATTTATAGCGGAATGCTAGCAAACCCAATAACTCTTAAAAATTATTTTGAAAAGGAAAAAGATGAAATAAATGTACCTGAGTACCTGGTGAAAATTACAAAGTTTTCTACTTCTTCAAGGCAAGCCATAGAATATTCTAAATTAATTTATGATCTTTTTGTTAAGAGAGAGTTAATTAAAATTTCAGAAAATATAATAGATACAGCTAAACTCAATGATTTAGATAATGACGGCCAATCAATTATAGAAAGTTATGAAAAATCACTTTTTGATTTAGCAGAGAAAGGTTCTTTTTCTTCTTCATTGGTTAAATTCGACGAAGCTATGAAAATGACAATCGAAATGGCATCAAATGCATATAAAAATGATGAAGGGATTGTTGGAGTTCCATCTGGTTTAACTGATCTTGATGATCGTTTAGGTGGATTACATAATTCAGATTTAGTTATAATCGCAGGAAGACCTTCAATGGGTAAAACTTCACTGGCAACCAATATTGCATTTAATGCAGCAAAAAAAATTCAAGATGATGGTAGAAAAAGTACAATTGCTTTTTTTTCACTTGAAATGTCTTCTGAGCAACTTTCAACAAGAATTTTAGCAGAACAGTCAAGAATTAGGTCTAATGATATTAGAAGAGGCAGAATTTCTGAAGAACAATTTGACAAATTTATTGAAACTTCAAAAAATATTGCAG
This sequence comes from uncultured Pelagibacteraceae bacterium, assembly GCA_902569615.1. Taxonomy (GTDB): domain Bacteria; phylum Pseudomonadota; class Alphaproteobacteria; order Pelagibacterales; family Pelagibacteraceae; genus Pelagibacter. Next base: position 10,427 of record CACFUX010000011.1, read on the forward strand.
AACTTCCACTTTATATAGATGAAACACCCGCAATAAGTATAGCTGCCCTAAGTAATAGAGCTAGACGAATAAAAAGACTTTATGGTCTTGATATGGTAGTTGTTGATTATATTCAGCTGATGAGAGCAGCTAATTTTAAAGAAGGACGTGTACAAGAAATTTCAGAAATTACTCAAGGATTAAAAGCATTAGCTAAAGAACTCTCAGTTCCTGTGCTTGCATTATCTCAACTATCAAGAGCTGTTGAACAAAGAGATGATAAAAAACCTCAGCTTTCTGATTTAAGGGAGTCAGGATCAATTGAACAAGATGCTGATGTTGTAATGTTTGTTTTTAGAGAAGCATATTATGTTGAAAGAAAAGAGCCTCAACCTAACACTGTTGAGCATGCTGAATGGCAATCTAAAATGAACGAAATTTCAAATTTAGCTGAAATTATTATTGGTAAGCAAAGACACGGCCCAACAGGTAATGTTTTTCTTGAATTTGAGCCTGCGTTTACTAAATTTAAAGATATTCAAAATAGCTAATTTTAATTATATAAGTTGGTATTAGATGTTTTCACATTTTTATCAAAAAAATATAATTGAAAAACCGAAGATAATTTTTGTAATTCTTCTGCTTTGTATTATTGGTTTTGGATTTTTTGCAAAAGATTTCAGACTTGATGCTTCCTCTGAAACTTTATTAATTGAAGGAGATCCAGATTTAGAATATTTAAGAGAAGTTTCAAAAAGATATAATTCCAAGGAATTTCTTGTTTTAACATATAGTCCTAATAAAGAAATAGTTTCTGATGAATCTATTAATAATTTGCTTAGTTTAAAGTACAAAATTCAAAGTTTAGGCTGGGTGCATAATGTTATAACTATTCTAGATATACCTCTTCTAAATAGCACTGATAAAACTTTAACGGAAAGACTACAGAATTTTAGTACACTTAAAAGTGATGGTATTGATAAAAAAAGAGGTTTCAATGAAATTTTAAATAGTCCAGTTTTTAGAAATTTTGTAATTAGCGAAGATGGAAAAACTAGTGGCATAATTGTAAATTTAAAAAAAAATGAGATACCTATTAATCTTGAGGATAAAAATGAAATAGAAAATTTTAAAGATAATCTAAAGAAAAAAAATCATCAAAATATTATTGAGATAAGAAAAATAATTAAATCCTACGAGAATGTTGCAAAGATACATTTGGGAGGAATTCCTATGATCGCTGATGATATGATGTCATTTATAAAAAACGATATTGTAATTTTTGGTATTGGTGTTTTAATATTTATTCTAGCAACACTTTGGTTTGTTTTTAAAAAAATTGTTTGGATTGTTGTGCCTATAAGTAGTTGTTTTGTCTCTGTTATTATAATGTTAGGTCTGCTTGGATTATTAGGTTGGAAAGTTACTGTCATATCATCAAACTTTATTGCATTAATGTTAATTTTAACTATGGCGATGAATATACATATGAGTACTAGGTTTTTACAGCTAACAAAAGAAAAACCAAACCTTGGAAAAAAAGAAATAATTTTACAAACGACAAATAAAATGTTTTGGCCAATATTTTATACTGTACTTACAACAATATGTGCTTTTCTTTCTTTGGTTTTTAGTGAGATTAAGCCAATTATAGATTTTGGTTGGATGATGACTTTGGGTCTTATTGTTTCATTTCTAGTTACTTTCAGTTTGTTGCCAACCTTAATAAGTTTTGTGAAAGATGTAAGTGTTAATATTAATGAAAATAGAAATTCAATTTTTACAAATTTATTAGGAAATTTTGCAATCAATAATAGAGGTTTAATTTTTATTTTTAGTATAGCGATATTTTTTATTAGTATTTTTGGTATTTCTCGACTTGAAGTAGAAAACAGCTTTATAAATTATTTTAGTAAAAATACAGAAATTTATAAAGGCATGAAACTTATAGATGAAAAGTTAGGCGGGACCACTCCACTTGAAGTAATTATAAAATTTCCAAAAAAAGATGAAAAAAATGAAGAAGAAGATGAATGGGGAGAAACTGAATCTGAAAGTGATGAGTCGAAATACTGGTTTACCAAGGATAAAATAGATAAAATTGATAAGGTCCACAGATATTTAGATAGTTTGCCTGCAGTTGGAAAAGTTTTGTCTTTCTCTTCTATAATTCAAGTAGCAAAAAGCTTAAATGACGATAAACCGCTTGGAAGCCTGGAAATGGGTGTTCTTTATTCAAAAATTCCTGAAACAATAAGAAAAGAAATAGTTGATCCATACATTTCAATCCAAGACTCAGAGGCAAGAGTTAATTTGAGAATTAAAGATTCTGAAGAAGGGTTAAGAAGAAATGAACTAATAAAGCAAATTAAATATGATCTAGAAAACAAAATTGGGCTTAAAAAAGAGGAATATAGACTAGCTGGAGTTTTAATTTTATTTAATAATTTATTACAAAGCTTATTTAAATCACAAATTTTAACTTTAGGTTTTGTGATGATTGGAATATTTATAATGTTTTTGATTTTGTTCAAAAATATAAAATTATCATTAATTGGAGTTATTCCAAATTTTATTGCTGCATTTTTTATTTTAGGAATTATAGGTATCTCAAACATTCCTTTGGATATGATGACAATAACTATTGCAGCAATAACAATAGGAATAGCGGTTGATAATAGTATCCACTACATTTATAGATTTAAAGAAGAATTTAAAAAAATAAATGATTATAAGTTAACATTAAAAAAATGTCATTCGACAGTTGGTGTTGCAATATTAAATACATCAATTACTATTGTTTTTGGATTTTCAATCTTGGTTTTATCTAATTTTATTCCAACTATTTATTTTGGAGTATTTACTGGAATTGCAATGCTGTTAGCAATGATATCTGTATTAACTTTATTGCCAGCTTTATTATTGGTATTTAAACCTTTTGGAAATAAATAAGTTTCTAATGGAAAACTTTTTTAAAATTTTTGAAGGAATTTCAAGTTTCGACTTGATATATGCTATTTTTACTTTGTTATCTTTAATAAAATGTTCAAGAAAAGGTTTTATTTTGAGTTTGTTGGCAGCTTCAAAATGGTTATTGGCTTATGTTTTAACTCTTATAATATTTCCTAAAGTTAAACCTATGGTAGATGGAATTATTGATAATGAATATTTGCTAGATATAATTTTGGGTATTGGAATTTTTGTTATAATAATTTTTGTTATATTGATGATTAATAAAGGTATCAGTAAAGCTGTAAGTTATTCTGGCTTAGGAACACTAGATAAAGTATTTGGATTCTTTTTTGGTTTTTTAAGATCTTATATAATCTGTGTATGTATATTTTCAACTATAACTATAATTATTAATCATGACAAATGGCCATTAGATTTGAACAAATCCTTAACCTTTCCAATTGTCGAAAAAGGTAGTAACTATCTAATTAAAGAATTTCCAAATCAAGAAAATTACAATGATGCAAAAGAAAAAGTTCAAGAATTATAATCCCAAACTTAAGGAAGAATGTGGAGTATTTGGAATAAGTAATATTGATGATGCATCTGCGGTTACTGCTCTTGGACTTCATGCCCTTCAACATCGAGGACAAGAAGGATGTGGAATTGTTACTTTTGATGGGGAAAAGTACCACTCAGAAAAACGTTTTGGATTAGTAGGAGATAATTTTAATAAAGAAAAGGTTTTAAAAAAACTACCTGGAAAATATGCTTTAGGCCATAATAGATACAGTACTACTGGGGGAACAACATTGAGAAATATTCAACCATTCTTTGCTGATACAAATGCAGGAGGAATAAGTGTTTCTCATAATGGAAATTTAACAAATGCTATAACTTTAAGATCAAAATTGGTTCAGGAAGGTTCAATATTTTACACTACTTCCGACACTGAAACCATTGTTCAATTAATTGCTAAATCAAAAAGATCAAAAACAGAGGATAAAATAATAGATGCATTATTTCAGATTCAAGGAGGTTATGCCTTAGTAATGCTAACACAAAAAAAATTAATAGGAGTTAGAGATCCTTTTGGAATAAGACCATTGGTAATTGGAAAGTTAAAAAACTCATATGTTTTAGCATCTGAAACATGTGCTCTAGATATAATTGGAGCAAAATATTTAAGAGAGGTTGAAAATGGAGAAATTATATTAATAGAAGATGATAGTCTTAAAAGTATAAAACCTTTTCCAAAACAAAAAATTCGTCCGTGTGTATTCGAATATATTTATTTTTCTAGACCAGATAGTATTTTGAGTGGAAAAACTGCGTATGAATATAGAAAAAATCTTGGAGAAGAACTTGCTAAAGAAGATAATATTGAAGGTGATATAATTGTGCCAGTTCCAGACTCTGGTAATGCTGCAGCCTTAGGCTATAGCCAGCAAACAAAAAAAAATTTTGAATTAGGATTAATTAGAAATCATTATGTAGGAAGAACTTTTATTGAACCTTCTCAAAAAATTAGAAGTCTAGGAGTGAAGCTTAAATTGAATCCAAATGAAACCTCTATAAAAAATAAAAGGATTATATTAGTAGATGACTCTTTGGTTAGGGGAACTACCAGCTATAAAATAGTAAAAATGTTATATGATGTAGGTGCTAAAGAGGTTCATGTAAGAATAGCAAGTCCAGAAATAAGATATCCTGATTTTTATGGTGTTGATACACCTACAAAAAAAGAACTTTTAGCCGCAAACAAAAGTAATGATGAAATTTGTAAATATATTGGAGCAAAAAGTTTAAAGTTTTTGTCGATAGAAGGTCTTTATAAAGCAATTGGATTTGAGAATAGAAATAAAAATTATCCTCAATTAACTGATCATTATTTTACTGGTGATTATCCAGTGAAACCTATAGATAATTTAGGAGATGACAAAATTACTCAACTTTCTTTATTAAGCACCGGATCAAATAATTAATTATGAGCAAAGTAAAGTTTACAGAAATGAAATATGGTACAAAAGAAGATTATTTACTTTTAGACAAGCATGAAAAAAAATATATTGAAGGAACTGCAGATAGAATTCTTAAATTTATGTCAGGCTTAACTGCAACCTTGGAAGGTTACCAAGTATCAAGATTAGAGCATTCCCTTCAAAGTGCAACTAAAGCTTTCAAAGCAGGAGAGGATGAGGAAATGGTAGTAGCTGCACTTTTACATGATATAGGAGATGAATTAGCTCCTTTGAATCATTCTGAATATGCTGCTGCAGTTTTAAAACCTTATGTTTCTGAAAAAACACATTGGATCATCGAAAAACATGGAGAATTTCAATTATACTATTATGCACATCATTTAGGTGGCAATAGAAACAAAAGAGATAAGTATAAAGATCATAAATATTATAATGCAACAATTGATTTTTGTGAAAAGTATGATCAAGGTTCTTTTGATCCTAACTATAAGTCCTTACCATTAGAACATTTTGAACCGATGGTGAGAAGGATATTTTCAAGAAAACCTTACTCAAATTAAGTTTAAGTTAATAATCTATTAATATGAATCAAAAATTATCTAATCAACAAAAGGGTTCTCTATTAGCGTTTATTGGAGTTTTTCTTATAACTCCTGACTCTTTATTAATTAGATTATCTAACATAGAAACCTGGGGAATGTTATTTTATAGAGGAGCAATACCTTTTACAGTTGTTTTAATTGGTACATTAATTTTTTATAATAAAAATTTTTTAAATAAATTATTTGGGATAGGTATTCCAGGAATATTTTATATTTTTAGTTTTTCTGCATGTAATGTAACTTTCATACTATCTATCCAGAATACAAATGTTGCTAATACTTTGGTAATGATTGCACTGGCTCCAATGCTATCGGCTATATTGGGAGCTATATTTTTAAAAGAAGCTCCTGATAAAAAAACCTGGATAGCTATACTTATTACATTTGCTGCTTGCGTATATATTTTCTATGACTCTATTAGTTTAGGTAACTTTTTAGGTGATTTTTTCGGTTTAGTTACAGCCTTAGGTCTTGCTTGTAATGCTACTTTAGCAAGATATGCTAAAGATAGAGATCTTGTGCCTTCTGCAGTGATAGGAAAGCTCCTAGTTGCTGTATTTGCTTTTTTCTTTGTAGAAAGCTTCGAATTAGTTGATAATGATATCATTTTTATTCCTTTAATGTGTGTAATGTGTGTAGCTATTCCTTTTGTTTTAGTAACAATAGCTCCAAGATTTATAACTGGTGCTGAAGTTAATCTTTTTTTTCTACTTGAAACTATATTAGGTCCAATTTGGGTTTGGATGATCATAAAAGAGCAGCCTAGTTTTGAAACTATTTTAGGTGGTTCAGTTATTATATTAACAATTGCAATTCATTCGTTCTTAGCCTTAAAAAAAACATAAATCATAAATAATTACTTGCAAAATTTTAACTAAGTAATAAGCAGGCAAATATATGCAAAAAGAAGTTACAAGATCGTGGGCTTTATTTATTGGAATTGGAACAATAATGATTGCACATGGTCTTCAAATGCAATTGATGGGTATCAGGTCAGTTGTTGAAAATTTTAACGTAATTACAACAGGTATATTCATGTCTGGATATTTTACAGGTTACTTTTTAGGATCAAAAACTACTCCTCTGCTAGTACAAAAAGTTGGTCACATTAGAGTGTTTGCAGCTTTTGCATCTTTAGCTTCATTAAGTGCCCTGCTAGCTGCAGTTTATGTAAATCCTTTAATGTGGACCTTGAGTAGGTTTATAACAGGAATTAGTTTAGTTAGTTGCTATATTGTAACTGAAAGTTGGTTGAATGATAGAGCTACTAACAAAAATAGAGGGCAGTTACTTTCTGCTTATTTTATAATTCTTTATACTGGATTAGGAATTGGTATGCTTTTACTTAATGTAAGCGATCCAAAAAATTATGAGCCCTTTATTTTAGTTTCAGTTTTATTATCTTTGGCATTAGTTCCAATTCTTTTAACAAAAAGATCTGCACCTAAATTTAAAAAAATAGGAACTATAAGTGTAAAAGAATTATTTGAAATCTCTCCATTAGGAACTGTAAGTTCTTTTTGTACTGGTTTAATACATTCTGCTTTTTTTTCTTTAATGGCCGTATACGCTACAAAAGCAAATTTTACATTGCTAGAAACTTCAATATTACTTTTTATATCAACTATGGCTGGTGTGGTATTTCAAGGTCCTATTGGTTATCTATCAGATAAATTTGATAGAAGAAAATCAATAGTTGCTGTCACTTTTTTAGGTGCTTTTTTTTCTTTTTTTGCAATAATTTTTGGCGGTGAAGATCTTTCTAATATGTACTTATCAATTCAACTATCGTTTAGTAAAGTTTTATTTTTTATATTAGTTGGTCTCTATTCAGGAATGATGCTGCCATTATTTTCTCTAAATCTTGCTCATACTAATGATTTTGTACCTAAAGAAAAATTTGTAGCAGCAGGGGGTGGACTACAATTTATATTTGGAATTGGCGCAATAAGTGGGCCTATTATTTGTTCTATGTTTATGGAATGGTTTGGTATAAATGGTTTTTTTGTATTTTTAATAATAGCACATATTATAATTGGAATTTTTGGTATTTATAGAATGAATATAAGAGCTGCTGTAGAAAATCCAGACTCAACTTATACTCCCGTTCCAGCAACAATTACTCCAGCTGGATTAGAGTTAGACCCTGATACGCCTGCTACACTAGACAACATTCAAACAGAACAAAAAAAATTTGAATAAAGAAAACGCTAGCAAACTCTGGAAAATTATTCAGGAAGCTGGTGATTATTTACAAGGGCAATTACCAGATCATCCCAATCACCCAAAAGGAAGAAATCCATATGCACATGTTGCAATATGTGTAAAAAATAAATTTAATGCAAGTTATAAAGATATTAAAGATGATAAATTTGATGAAGTTATAAAGTATATTGAGTTTTTAAAGGAGAATCCTACCTAATTAATTTTAGGAAAATAATCTTCTAAATTACCTTCTCTATAAACATCCGCGGTACAACAATGAAGACCTCCTCCAAAAGCATACGCATCTCGCATATCTACTGGTATTACTTCCATTCCAAGTTTATCTAGTTGCTCCGCTTGGTAAACTTCACTCTTTTCTACACATACTGTTTTTGGATCTAAAACTAAAACATTCATTGATAACCAAACAGAAGAATAGCATAATGGCGGTGGAGAATTATGAGCAGGTTGAGCTGAATCTACTATTTTCCAATCGTTATCTTCAAAAAGTTTTCTTTGCTCTTTTGGTAATCTTCTCTGCGGATTATTAATAATTAAACCGGGCCTTATAGGTGTAAAAGTTGCATCGATGTGTATTGGATAAGGGTCTCCAGGAAAATTTACTGCATGAACTCTATGGTTTTTATAATGTCTCTTTAGCCAATCTATTCCTTTTAGATTTGTAGTAAAACCGTGTTGAACAATTAAATCCTTACCAAATCTTAGTATATCAGCAGCATCAAAAAGAGGCTCTTCTTCAGTAGTAACAAAAAATTTTTTCGCAGTCCATTCGAGTCTTTTTTGATCTCCTATCTTATCTGAAAGATAATCTTTTCTATAATCAGCATCTGTAAGCCTAGGTTTTGGAGCAGACTCATGTTTCATATTTGGATCTGAATTGTAATATTTTTGAATCAATGGTCTATAGTTTAAATATTCAAACCATCTGCACCTATAACTCATAGTTGCTTCTAACATTTCATTTCCTACGGTTAAAATAACATCTCTAGCAGGCATACATCCAAACATACTTTTAGTCTTCCAATCGGGGGTTGATACTTCTTGATTAAAATTAAGTGGCAGAGGTCTATCTACTTTTATCCCTCTTTTTATTAACATATCTGAAAAATTATCTAATAGTTCATTTGCTTTATCTATTGTATCTTTTGTTCTAGGTCCATATTGCCCTTTCATATCTGAGTCTTCTGGTACTTTTGCATCTAAAGCTGGTTCAGGGGCAGGTATACAACAACCATCAGCTTTTCCTACAATCACATGTTTAAGAGGATCCCATTCATTCCAGCTATTTACAATTATTTTCTCTGAACTCATTTGCTAATTCAATGCAATAAATCTTTTATTAGTTTTTATTATTAAGCTGTAATAAAATAATGATAGAAATATTAAAAAACCACCAATAATAGTATTTGTTCCTGGAATTTCATTAACTCCAAGCCATGGTAACCAAACCCAAAATATTCCTCCTATTACTTCAGTTAGTGATAACAAAGTTAGTTCTGCAGCTGGAATATTTTTTGAAGCGATTGCATATAAAATCATACCTAGACATACAATTGTTCCGTGAAGTGCAAATAAAGTTTGATTTTTACTAGATGATATTAAACTTAAATCTTTATTAATAATTACTAACGATGATACTATAACACAAATAATACCTGCTATTGCAACAGTCGTAAATTTTGGGGTATCTTTTCTCCATCTAAGACTTACAGAAAATACAGAAAATCCAATAGCAGATGTTATTCCTAAAATAAATCCAAAAAAAGTATTTTTTTCATGATTTCCTAATGCCATAATTAAAATTCCTATTGTTGCAATCGCAATTGATATCCAAACATTTATTGATATTGTCTCTTTTAAAAACAAAAAACCTAATAAAGCAGTAATGAATGGCATTGCAGCTAAACAAAGAAGTGTTATTGCTGCTGTAGTGTTAGTTATTGACCAAATAAATGTAATCATTGCAGTTGCTAAACCCAGGCCACCTACAATTCCTGAAATTCCAATTTTTTTATAATTATTTAAAAAACTCAAACCCTCTTCCATAAAAAGGTAAACGTTAAGCAAAATGAAGATCACCAACCCTCTTGTAAATAAATATTGCCATGGAACTGTGTGAGCGTCATCTATATTACGAACTACGTAGGGACCAAATGACCAAAAAATACCTGCCAATAAAACAACAGGTATAGCTAGTTTAGGATTTTTTAGATGATCCATGATGGATTTCTAATACCAATTAATTAAATCCACAACAATATTAACATGGTTAACTAAAATTTAATTTATACCTGTGAGTGTATAACATTCGATAAAATCACCCTTTTTAAATTTATCTTTTCCATTAGGGAATAAGCCCCATGCATTTGAATAAGTAAATGGTTTGATTCTAAATGACTCTTGTCCTTTTTGAACTTTAAACTCTGCTAATCCTTTTTTTGAAAATGATATTTGACCTTTAATAAATCTAGTAAAATTTTTTTTCTTTACAAATACGTGGTTAAGTTTAGCATTTATAGGTTTATTTTCTTTCATTCCTGTTGAAAAATATAAATATGGCAATACAAAAAATCTAAAACAAGCAGCTGAAGAGATAGGATTTCCAGGTAGTCCAAAAAAAGCTTTATTATTTATAAATTTTGCAAACATTAAAGGTTTTCCGGGACGAATATAAGCACCTTTAAAAGAATACTTTAAATTAAATTGCTTAATAATCTTTGGAACAAAATCAAATTTACCAGCAGATACAGCTCCTGAGGTTAAAATTAGGTCAATACTTGATTTTAAATTTCTTTTTATTTCAATTTGAAACTTTTTTAAATCTTTGTCTCTTAAAATTTTCTTTTCTATGAAATCAAAAGGTAAATTTTTTATTAGAGATTTTAAATAATAACTATTTGAATTTCTAACTTTCCAATTGGGTAGTTTATTACTATTAGATATTTCATTTCCAGTAGTATAAAAAACTATTTTTGGTTTTTTTTTAGTTATCACTTTTTTTATACCTAGAGTTTTAAAAGCTAAAATATGTTGAGAATTTATAATTTCTCCTTGCTTAATTACTATTTCTCCTTTTTTAAAATCAGATCCTAAAAATCTAATAAAGTTATTTTTTTTTATTTTTTTATTTATAATTATAAATTTAGGTTTTTTTAGATTTGGGAAAAACTGAGCCTCTTCCACTGGTATTATAGCATCAAAAGGTTTCTTTATTACAGCTCCAGTCATAACCTCGATTGCTGAAAATTTAGGAATTTTTTTAATCTTTGGATTGTCTCCTGCTGCTAAAGTTTTAATAATTTTAAATTTTAAAAATTTTTTTTTACCAAGATTCTTAGTCTCTTTTGAATTAATCGCAAATCCATCAAATGCTGTATTGTTAGCTGCAGGATAATTATTAGGTGAATATAAATTAGTTGCTGAAATTCTATTAATTGATTTCTCTACTGAAATTTTTTCTGAATTAATTTTAATTTTATTTTTTTTTAATTTTAAAAGTGCTTTTTTATAATGAATCATTTTAAATTTTATCCAAATTTTCCTTTGCTTCTTCTAAATCATTTTTAGTATTTATATTTAAAAATCTATCAAATTTTTCTCTATTTATATTAATATTTTCATAGCCAACTTTATCAGCCCATAATTCTACTTTTCTAAAGTTATTTTTTATATCTTTTTCCAATATTTCAATTAAATCAAGTGACCATAACCCAAAAATATTATGTCTTTTTTTATTGCTATTTAAAAAAATAAGTTTTTTTGATGTTTCTTTAACTTTTATTTTCAACTCATTTATTATTTTTGTGTCAAAAAAAGGTGTGTCACATGGAAACGACGCTATCCATTTATATTTTTTTTTATTTTTTAACACCCATTTCATTGCAGTAAGTATACCAACTAATGGTCCTAACTGCCCTTCTATACAATCTTCCACAACATGAATTTTATTATTTTTGAAATTTAATTCCTTATTATTTGAAATCACCAATATTTCAGTAAATTCATTTTTTATTTTACCTACAGTGTGATCTAATAAAGTTTTATCACCTAATTTTGTGGTTGATTTATCTTCTCCAAATCTACTTGATTTACCACCTGCTAAAATTGTACCTAGAAAGTTGTTTTCATTCATTAAAAGAAATATAAATTATTAATTGTTTAATAAAAGAATTTAAAATGGATTTAAAAATTTTAGAAATAGCGTCAAATACTGAAAATAATAAAGTAATTAAAGACTGTACCCATAAAGCTAAGCAAAAAAACTCAATCTGTGGCGATCAAATGGAAATTAGCTTAAAAATCAAGGAAAATAAAATTACGGATTTTGGATATCAGTGTAAATCTTGTATTTATTGTCAGGCGTCTGTAAGTCTACTATCTAGTAATTCAATTAATAAATCAGTCGATAGTATTAAAAATTTATTAAATTTGACTGAAGATCTTTTTGAGGATGATCTTACAAACATTCCTAAAGAATGGAATATTTTTAAAAAAATTTTTAATAAAAAAAATATTGCTAGGAAAGATTGTTTATTACTACCTTTTAAAGCGGTTTCAAAAGCATTAAAATTATAAAATGAAAAATAAAATAATTATTAAAGCTTTGATTGCTGGATTGTTTTCTTCAATTACAATTGGTGCATTAACTATTCTTACATATAAAACGGAATTTGGAATTTTTTTAATTGCTTCTTTTGGTTCTACTATGGTTTTACTTTACGGATATCCTGAAAGTCCATTTGCGCAACCAAAAAACATTTTTTTTGGACATCTAGCGACATCTTTGGCTGGCTTGTTTGTGCTTTATGTTATTCCTTTGCCTTTATATATTAATTTGCCTATAGCAGTTGGAGCAGGTGTAGCTTTGATGATTATGTTAAATATAACTCACCCTCCAGCAGGTGGTAATCCAATAATTATAATAATGGGTAGTGTATCTTTAGATTATATAATAAATCCAATTATTTCAGGCACTATTATTGTTTTAATTTTTGGAGTAGTTTTAAATCGATTGATTTTAAAAAAAAAATACCCTTTGTAAATGGATATAAAATATAACGTTGTTAAATTAAAAGATAGTTCTACTGAAGAAATAAAAGATTTTGTTTCAGTAGAAGAACCTCTTGAAATGAATCTTAAATATAAGGTTGATGGAAAGTGGAAAACTGATCAACTATCGATTACAATGAGAACACCAGGACATGACGAAGATTTAATATCTGGCTTTTTATTTAATGAAAGAATAATAGAAAATTTTTCTGATATAGAAAATATAGAAAAAATAGGAGAAAAAGTAGGAGATTTTAATATTCAAAATAAAATAGTTGCAACTATAAATAATACTAAAAACATTGATATCGCAAAAATAAAAAGAAATTTTATAACTAATTCTTCATGTGGAGTTTGTGGAAAAACCTCTCTTGAAACAATTGAAGTAATTAAAGAAAATAAATTAGATATCTCTTATCCTAAAATTAAAAAAGAAATTATTTTAAAATCTCCAGAACTACTAACAAGCGAACAATCTGAATTTTCTAAAACAGGTGGTATTCATGCAAGTTCTTTAATCGATGAGAATGGAAAAGTGATCGCAACAAGAGAAGATGTTGGAAGACATAATGCTTTAGATAAACTTATAGGCCATACACATAAAAAAAAACTAATTGATAATCATTCTCAATTTATTGCCTGCTCAGGAAGATTAAATTTTGAATTAATCCAAAAAGGACTAATGTCCAATATTGGTCTTATGGCTGGAGTTGGTGCGCCAACGAGTCTTGCTATAGATCTAGCTAAAAGGTTTAAAATGACATTATTAGGCTTTGTAAAAAAAAATAGTTTCAATATATATACAAACAAAGAAAGAGTTTTATTTTAACTATATGTCAAAAAATATAAGCAAATTGTCTGGGAGAATAGGTTTAAAAGATAATTTATTTCAAAAATTATCTGAAAGATCTTTAAATTCCAAAAACGGTGAAGGAATGAAAGAGATTGCAGATAAATATCATGTGGGGGTTTCTACTTTACATGGAGCTGAGAGTTTTTATGAATTTTTAAGACCTTCACATAGAGAGAAAAAAGCTTTTGTTTGTAATGGAAGTGCATGTATGTGTGCGGGAACACAAGAGCCATTAAAGAAAAAATTAAAAGATAAACTTGGTGATGATAAAGTTGGTGAAATGTTTTGTTTGGGATATTGTTATGAAAATAATGCTTTCCATTATGATGGTCAAAACTATGCTGGAAACGACATAAATAAAATTGATGATATAATTAAAGGTAAAGATTTAGAGCAAGAAAAATTTTTTTCAAAAAGCTTTGCTTCAACAAGTTTTTTAATGGATGATGAGACTTCAAATCTTGATAAGTTTAAAAAACATTTGGTAAAATTTATAAATGCTGACAAACAAGAAATAATTAAATCTCTTTTAAATTCAAATTTAACTGGTAGAGGTGGTGCTGGTTTTCCGACTGGAATGAAATGGGATTTTTGTAGTAAAGCAAAATCAGAAAAAAAATATGTTATTTGCAATGCAGACGAAGGTGACTCTGGAGCTTATTCAGATAGATATTTACTAGAAGACCAACCTTTAAAAGTAATATTTGGTATGATTATTTGTGGCTATGTTATCGGAAGTGATGAAGGAGTTTTGTATATTAGGGGTGAGTATCCTAAATCAATTGAGGCTCTAAATGCTTCAATTAATTTATTAAAAAATGAAGGCTTGCTAGGAAATAATATTCTTGGAACAAAATTTTCTTTTGATTTAAATATATGTATTGGTCAAGGAGCATATATATGTGGGGAAGAAACTGCGTTAATCGCATCTATAGAAGGTAGAAGAGCTGAAGTTGATGTTAGACCTCCCTTCCCTGTTACCGAAGGATTATATAAGAAACCTACTGTTGTTAATAATGTAGAAACTCTTGCAGCAGCAACTGGAATTCTAATAAATGGATCTGAAAAATTTTCTGCCATAGGAAATAAGAAGTCAGCTGGCACAAAACTAGTTTGTCTCGATAGTTTTTTTAATAATCCAGGTGTTTATGAAATTGAAATGGGAACACCAATGAAAAAAGTTTTATATGATATAGGTGGAGGGTTTAAAGAACCAATAAAAGCTTTGCAAGTTGGAGGGCCTTTGGGAGGAGTGATACCTATAAAAGAAGTTGAAAAATTAAACCTTGATTTTCAAGAATTTACAGCAGCTGGTTTTATGTTGGGCCATGCAAGTATAGTGAGTATACCAAAAGATTTTCCTATGGTTGATTATATCCATCATTTATTTGAATTCACTGCAGAAGAATCATGTGGAAAATGTTTTCCTGGAAGACTTGGTTCTTACAGAGGAAAAGAGATGTTTGACCAATTAAAAAATAAAACATCCAAAATCCCTCTAAAACTACTTAATGAATTGTTAGTAACAATGAAAAAAGGTTGTTTATGCGCCTTATGTGGGGCAATACCTACTCCTATAATGAATATACTAAAGTATTTTGGAGACGAAATGAAAAATGATATGATAAAAGAAAATTAATGAGCTCAGAAAAAAGAAAAATTGCATATATAGATGGTAAACCATATGAAATTGGTTCTAAACATACTTCTATTTTAAAATTTGTAAAAAGTTATCTTGGAGAAAAAAAAGTACCAACTTTATGTGACGACCCTAATCTTGCCCCTTATGGAGCTTGCAGAGTCTGTTCAGTTGAAGTCGCTTTGGAAAAAGATGGCCCAACAAAAGTTGTAGCATCTTGTCATACTCCCGTCGGTGAAAACCAACATATTTTTACTAACAATGAAAACTTAACAGATCTAAGAAAAAATATAGTAGAATTAGTTTTAACAGATCATCCAATGGAATGCGGTACTTGTGAAGTAAATAATAATTGTGAACTTCAAGATGTTGCTAACGACTTGGGTATATCTGATCATAGATATAATAGTCCAAAACAACATAAGGGTATCCCTAGAGATACTTCTCATGACTATATGAGAATGAACCTGGATAATTGTATTAATTGTGGAAGATGTGTAAGAGCATGTGATGAAATTCAAGGTTCATTTGTTTTAACAATGAGTGGTAGAGGATTTGAATCTAGAATTACAACCGATAACGATATGTTATTTGGAGATTCATCTTGTGTATCATGTGGTGCTTGTGCTCATACATGCCCGACAGACGCTATATCTGATGTGTTTCAGTCAAAATCAACTGCTGTTGATGAAAAAGTAAGAACCACATGTTCTTATTGTGGTGTCGGTTGTAATTTAGAAGCTTCTATTAAAGACAAAAAAGTTATTGCAATAGACACTCCAAAAGAAACAGAGGTAAATGCAGGACATACATGTATTAAAGGTAGATATGCATTCGGCTTTTATGATCATCCAGATAGATTGAAAACCCCATTAATTAAAAGAAATGGCAAATTTGAAGAAGCTTCATGGGACGAGGCATATGACTTTATTAAAAAAGAATTAAATAGAATTATAAAAGCAAATGGTCCTGACTCAGTTGCCGGTATTTCATCAGCTAGATGTACTAATGAAGAAAATTATGTTTTCCAGAAAATGATCAGAGCAGCAGTTGGAACTAATAATATTGATTGTTGTGCAAGAATTTGTCACTCACCTACCGCATGGGGAATGCAACAAACTTTTGGTACTGGAGCGGCTACAAATTCTACAGAAGATATTTACCACGCAGATTTATTTATGGTTATTGGAGCTAATCCAACAAATGCTCACCCTGTAACAGGTGCAAAAATCAAACAACAAGTAATGAAAGGTAAAAAACTAATAGTATTAGATCCTATTACCACTGAACTTGCTAAACTTGCAGATTATCATATCAAGTTAAGACCTGGAACGAATGTGGCTGTATTAAATATGATGTTGCATTTTATCATTAAGTCAAAACTTTATGATAAAGACTTTGTTAGAGACAGAACTGAAGGCTTTGATAATTTTTTAAAAGAAATTGAAAGACAAGATGTTGATAAATTAGCTAAAGTTGCAGGTGTAGATAAGCAAATAGTTAAGGAAGCTGCTATTGCATATGCTACAGCGAATAATTCAATGGAGTTTCATGGTCTTGGAGTTACCGAACAAGAACAAGGTTCTAAAACTGTAATGTTAATTGCTGATCTTGCAATGATAACTGGAAATATTGGAAGAAAAGGAGTTGGAGTTAACCCTTTAAGAGGACAAAATAATGTACAGGGTGCAGCTGATATGGGATGTCAGCCTCACCAGGGAGCAGGATATTTTGAAGTTTCAGATAAAAAAAATCAAAATTTTTATACAGAAAAATATGGAGTGGTTCATCCAACAAAAGCTGGTTTAAAAATTCCTCAAATGTTTGATGCTGCTATAAACAAGGAAGTTAAAGCAGTTTGGATAATTGGAGAAGACATTGTGCAAACAGACCCAAATAGTGCTCATGTAGTGGATGCCATGAATTCTCTTGAGTTATTAGTAGTTCAAGAAATTTTTATGAGTGAAACTGCAAAACTTGCAACTGTAGTATTACCAGGAACAACTTTCTTAGAAAAAGATGGAACATTTACTAATACTGAAAGAAGAATTCAAAGAGTTAATAAGGCAGTTCCACCACTTCCAGGAACAAAGCCAGATGGTGTTATTGTAACTGATATGATGCAAAAATTAGGATTTGACCAGCCAACTTACGATGCTGATCAAGTATTGGCTGAAATAGCAGACGTTGTCCCATTCTTTAAAGGAGTAACAAGAGAAAGATTAGGAAAACTTGGTTTGCAATGGCCTGTACAAGAAGATGGAACTGATACTCAAATTTTACATAAAGAAACTTTCAAACTTGGAAAAGGTAGACTTAAGAATTTTGATTTTAAAGAGTCTACAGAAATTGAAACTAATCAAAAAGATTATCCATTAATTCTAACTACAAGTAGAGTTCTTCAGCACTATAATGCTGCTACAATGACTAGGCGTACAAGTAATATTAATATTGTTTCGGAAGATGTATTATTAATACATCCTAAAGATGCTAAGATAAGAGATTTAAATACTGGAGATATTGGTAGACTTTATTCTGGTCGTGGAGAAGTAGCTTTAAAAGTAGAAGTTACAGATAAAGTTAAAGAAGGAATTGTTTTTACAACATTTCATTTTCCTGAACATATGGTTAACATGGTGACTGGACATGGTAAAGATGAAGAAACTATGTGCGCTGAATATAAAGTTTCATCTGTTGAAGTCCAAAAAATATCCAATCAATTTAAAACTGAAGTTAAACCAAAAGAAAACCAAGCAGAAGTAAGCTAATTTAAAATGACTATTGGCTGGCGCTTTGATAATACTTATTCAAAGCTGCCTGATCCTTTTATTTCTAACACATCTCCTATTCCGGTTAAATCACCAGAATTAGTTATTTTAAATGATAATTTGGCAAAACAATTAGGACTAAATTTTTCTTTGATTAGCAAAAAAGATTTATCAAATTTATTTTCAGGAAATTCATTGCCTGAAGGATCTAAATCTATTGCGCAAGCTTATGCGGGTCATCAGTTTGGTCATTTTACAATGCTAGGAGATGGTAGAGCAGTTTTGATGGGAGAACATCTGTCTAAAAATAATGAAAGATTTGACATTCAATTTAAAGGATCAGGGCAAACACCTTTTTCAAGAAATGGTGATGGAAGAGCTGCACTAGGGCCAATGTTAAGAGAGTATATTATTAGTGAAGCAATGCATTCATTAAATATACCAACAACAAGAAGTATGGCAGTAGTTAAAACTGGTGAAGATGTAGTAAGAGAAAATATATTACAAGGTGCCATACTAACCAGAGTTGCTTCTAGTCATTTAAGAGTTGGAACATTTCAATATGTTGCTATGAGAAATAATGAAAGTGAATTAAGAACTTTAGTTGATTACACAATAAATCGTCATTATCCAAATATTAAAAAATCAAAAAATAAAGCATTGGATTTATTAAAAGTTTTAATTGAACTTCAAATTGACTTGGTGGTTAATTGGATGCGAGTTGGTTTTATCCATGGTGTTATGAACACAGATAACATGTCTATCTCTGGTGAGACAATTGATTATGGCCCTTGTGCCTTTATGGATACTTATGATCCACAAACTGTTTTTAGTTCTATAGATGAATTAGGGAGATATGCTTATTTCAATCAACCTAGTATCGCTAAGTGGAACTTGGCAAGATTTGCTGAATGTTTAATACCTCTTATTGATCCAAAAAAAGAAAAAGCAATTGAGATTGCTACTGAAACAATAAATAGTTTCGACAAAAGCTATGAGACTAAATGGATTAATATGATGAGAGATAAATTAGGTTTATTTGGTCAAGATCAAAAAGATCAAGTTTTAATAATAGATTTATTAACTTGGATGCATAAAAATAAAGCTGACTATACAAATACATTTTGTTTCTTAATGGATGAAAATTTTCAAGATAATAAAATCTATAATGATGAAAACTTTCTTATATGGAAGGAAAGATGGAAAGAAAGACTCAAGCTGAATAATAATACACGTGAAAAATACATAAGTTTAATGAAGTCAGTTAATCCTTTAGTTATTCCAAGAAACCATAAAGTAGAAGAAGTATTAGAAGCTGCAAATAATAATGATTTATCTTTATTAAAAAAATTAATTAAAGTATTAGAAAAACCGTACGAAAAAACAAAAGAAAATATTGATTATCAATCCCCTGCTCCAGTTAGTAATAAAAAATATAAAACTTTTTGTGGTACTTAATAATATTATAAAACATATGGTTCGTGTCTAACTGTATTAGTTAAAACTCTTTCAACAGCAAAATCACTTATATCAATTGTTTGATATGATCCGGTAGTAATTAATTCAGTTAAAGCTCTGCCTATACCTGGAGCTTGCATTAATCCCCTACCAGTAAAACCCGATGCTAAATAAACATTTTCATATTTAGGATGCTTACCAACAACAGCGTTATTATCTAATTTGTTACAATCATAATATCCTGCCCATCCACCAGTTAATTTTAATTCCTCAAATATTGGAATTCTTTTTGCAAGAGCTGGCCAAACTAGCTCTTCGAAATCATTCCATGCTGGCTCCAAATCTGTTGCATCAAATACAGAATGAGGTGATCCAGCTAAATATTCTTTTCCCTCAGGCCTCCAGTAAACGCCTGTTGTTAAATCTCCAGTTAAAGGCATTTCGGGAATATGTTTTGGGCACTTAACTCTAAACACGGTATGCTTTTGTGGAACTACTGGGATGTCATCTAATAATTCTTTTGTCCAACACCCAGCTGCTGAAATAATAGTTTTAGCTTTTATTTCTGAAATACTTTTTACTTCACCTTTGATAAACTCTGCTCCAAGTTCAATAGCCTTACTTTTTAAGGCGCTATGAAACATAAATGGATCAATCCACCCCTCTGTTCTATTATCTGTGAAAGTTGCTGTTTCAATCCCTTCGTTATTGATGTATGAAAATACTTTTGATAATTCAGATCCTTTAATATTTTTTGTACCGGCGTCACACGCTTTATGGTTTTCTAATGCTCTGTATTGTTCCTCAGCATGTTCTGGGCCAAACATTAATAAATATCCATTTGGAACCATGCTCGCAGTAGGATTTGGATTTTTATCAGTTTTTAATAATTCTGGTATCTGAAAAATAAATTCTCTAGCGAATTTACCTAGTAAAATATTCTCTTTTTGAAAAAATTGTCTTCTAAAACCCCCAAGAGACAATGGAAAAGAAGCTTTTTTGTATGTTGGGTCTCTTTCTATAACTTTTACTTTTCGTCCTTCCTTAGATAAAAAATAAGCACTAGCTGCTCCAATTATACCGCCTCCAATAATTACAATATCATCCATATAAAATTTATAAATTTAATTTATTCATAAATATAACTATGTAAATATGTTATAGTTTCAAATGACAAAAAAAGTAATATGGATAACTGGCGCAAGCAGTGGGATTGGCAAAGCTTTAGCATTAAAATTTGCTAATGAGAACTGGAATGTTGCAATCTCCGCTAGAAGAGAAAATATTTTAAAAGAAATATCCGAATCTAATGAAAATATTAAATCCTTCCCTTTAGATGTTACTGATAGATCTAAATGCAAAGAAGTATTTGAACAGATTAAAAGTCATTATGGAGATGTGGATATCTGTTTTTTTCTACTGGAACTTGGAATCCAAAAAAGGAAAAAGATATTGATGTAGAGCAAATGGAAGATGTTTTTAAAGTTAATTTTTTTGGAACAGTTAATTCTATAAAAGCTGTTGAAGAATATTTTAAAAATAAAAAGAGTGGGATAATTACTATAGTATCCTCAATTGCTGGATATAGAGGGTTGCCAAATTCAACAGGATATGGGCCTTCTAAATCAGCTTTAAACAACTTAGCTGAGAGTTTATATTTTGATTTTGGAAGATATAATGTAAAAGTATGTTTAGTCTCACCTGGTTTCATTAAAACACCTATGACGGATAAAAATGATTTTAAAATGCCGTTTTTAAAAACTCCAGAATTCGCAGCTGATAAAATTTATGAAGGTTTATTAAAGAAAAATAACTTTGAAATACATTTTCCAAAAGAGCTTACACTAACTCTTAAGTTTTTTAGTTTATTGCCCAGTAAAATTTATTTTTATTTAGTTAATAAGCTTACAAAATTTCAAAAAAAGAATTAATCTTTAACAAACACAACAGTTAGATCCGCAACCCTTATACCGAATTTAGTCATTTTGGCTCTATTGATTGCAACTTTTTCATTTTGTAAAAAAATCCAATCATCAAAAGTAATTTTCATTTCTCTACCTTTAACTGGAACTAACAAAACATATTCAAATTTAAATGCTGGTCCATATGAATAACCTTTGGCAATTCCTACAACGTCACCTGCAGTTCCTTCATAGTTATGATCATCTATTTTCTTAATTTGCCATTGGCGATCTTGAATTTCACCATCATCCCAATTAAACTTTTCATCAAGTATTAATTTTTTACCATCCCATTTACCGTTCAAATTTGCAGAAAATTGTCTTGTTACTTTTCCTGATCTATTTTGAAGAACTCCCCATGCTTTTACATTTCCTGATAAATACTCTTCTATGATTAGTCTTGGTTCTTTGCCTTTAAAATCTATAGGTTTCATATCGTTTCCTGAACAGCCAGTTAATAAAATTGTTACAAGTAATGCAAATATAATCTTCATTTATTCTACTTATTACATAGTGAGAATTGTATCAAATCTATATTTTTTGATTTAAATCCTGCTTCGCAGTAGGATAGATAAAACTCCCACATTTTTTTAAAATTTAAATCAAATCCTTGATTTTTGATTAAATTCCATTTTTTATTAAATTCATTTCTCCAAATTGCTAAGGTATCTGAATAATGCCTTGCATATGAATTATATTCATTAAATTTTAATCCATTATCTTCAGCATATTTATATAAACTTTTTTTAGACGGCAAAAATCCTCCAGGAAAAATATACTTTTGAATAAAATCTTGTTTATTTTTATATCGATCAAATAAACTGTCATGAATAGTAATTGCTTGGATAGCAACATTGCCAGTATCTGAAATATTACTTTTAATCGTATTAAAATAATTCTGTAAATAGTTTTGACCAACAGCTTCTATCATTTCAATTGATACAATTGAATCATATTTACTTTGTAAATCTCTATAATCTTTTATTTCAATATTAACTTTCTCATTTAAACCTACTTTGTGAATTCTTTCTTTGGCAAAATCATACTGTTTTTTTGAAATCGTAATACAATCCAATTTGGAATTGTAATTTTTTCCGAAGTATTCAGCAAAGCCTCCCCATCCACATCCTATTTCCAAGACTTTGCTATTATCACTTGGTTTTAAAAGATTAATTAATTTTTGATATTTATTATTTTGCGCTTCAGATAAGGCTTGATTTTCATTTTCAAAAATAGCACTTGAATACGTCAAGGTTTCATCAAGCCATAAAGAAAAGAAGTCATTTCCAAGATCATAATGCTTTGCAATATTTTTTTTACTTCTTTTTTTAGTATTTTTTATTAATTTATTTTTAAAAAAGTTTACTAATGGAAAATCCAATACACCTGAAAACTTATAAATTAATTTAATATTTCTTGCAGTAATTTCTATTAAATTTGTGAGATTGTCTGTTTCAAAATAATTTTGTATATAACTTTCTGCTAAACCAATACTTCCCCCTTTTATTAAATTATAATTTAAATTTGGATGTTTTATAAATATTTTGGCTTTAAGCTTTTCTTCAGGATTTCCAAATTTTAAAGTATCACCCTCAAAGGTTGTTACTTCTAGGTAACCATAATGAATTTTTTTAAGAGTATTAAAAACGATTGAGTCAGAAATTTTATTTAACATTTTTAACTTTCATTACTTATATTATTTTTAATATTTAATTTCTTTTTGATGAATTTAATACCTTTAGACCATAATTTAAATGCTTCAAAATGTATTGCGGCAATAATTTTAAGGGTCATCAAAGGATGTTTTATATATGATAAAAATAGATTTTTATTATTTAATTCAATTCTATTTCCGTCTTGGGAAGCATAAAGTAATTTTCCTTCTTCATCATGCTGATCAATTATTACAGAAATTTTTTCACAAGGTTTTAGTATTTTAAAAAAATAAGTACAGTTCATTTCAATAAATGGTGATACGTGAAATTTTTTTTTACATGAATGTTTGATTGGATTTTCGTTTTCTTTATTTTTAAAAATATAAGTATGTTGTTCTCCAAAAGTATTTTTAACTTCGTATAATATTGAAATTAATTCTGAATATTTATTATAAATATAAAAAACACTTAATGGGTTAAATACGTAGCCAAATATTCTTGGGTAGCATAACAATTTTATTTTAATATCTTCAGTATTTATTTGATTTTTTTTAAGATTTTTAATAACCCAATCTTTAACCGGAGTTCCATCTCTTGGTCCATGATCTGCATCATAAAAACTAACTATATTAAACTTATTGTATGAAAAGATTTTAAGATTCCTGTCTAACAAATTAATTTCGGATATGTCTATTAATATTGAAAAAACATTGTATTTAAAAAAATGAACTTTTGGCTTAAATCTTTTATGAATTACAGTTCCATTATAAATTGATGAATTTTTAATCATTTACACTTTTTAGCATGTCAATAGATGATTTGATCCCATCTTCGTGAAAACCATAACCAAAATAGCTTCCACAGAATAAAATATTTTCTTTATTTTGAATAGAATTTAATTGATTTTGAAAACTAAGTGTATTTTTATTATAATATGGATGTGTAAATTTTACCTTTTTAAATATTTTACTTTTAGGTATTTCCATAAATGGATTTATTGTCAAAAAAATATTTTTATTAATTTTCAAATTTTGTAAATTATTAAGCCAATATGTCACTGATGTTTTTTCTATATTATTTCCCTGCATCGATGCATTCCATGAGCACCAGGCATTCTTATTTTTTGGCATAACAGTTTCATCTGAATGTAAATATGCAATATTATCTCTATAATTAAAGTTTTTTAATATTTTGGACTCTTCTTCTGTTGGATCATGAATTAATTTTAAAGCCTCGTCCGCATGAGTTGCTATCACTACTTTATCATAATTAAAAAATTCATTCTCTTCTCCATAGAATATTTTTATTCCTTGAGTATTTCTTTTAATTTTATTTATTGGATAGTTTTTATAATATTCACCTGATATTTGGTTAATCACTTTATCTACATAATTCTTACTTCTTTTGGCTACAGTATACCATTGAGGTCTATTTTTTATTTTAAATAATCCATGATTTTTAAAAAAACTTAAAAAAAAATTTAAAGGCATCCGAGAGGCTTCTAATGGTGGCATTGACCAGATTGCTGATACCATCGGTATTATATGATAATTAATAAAATATTTTGATATTTTAATTTTTTTTAAATATTCACCTAATGTATAGTTATTATTTTTATCTATATTAAGTTTTTCACATTTATTATAAAAATTGATAATTTCAAAAAACATTTTGATAAATTTTAAATTAAATAAATTTCTTTTATTTGAAAAAATTCCATTTATTCCTTTCCCGCAATATTCTATATCACTATCTTTGACTGACACTGAAAATGACATGTCGCTTTTTTCAATTTCAATATTATTTTTTATAAAAAACTCAACTAGATTTGGATAAGTAACTTTGTTGAAAACCATAAAACCGATATCAACAGCCACTTCTTTTTTATTTTCATATGGAATTTTTAAAGTATAAGCATGTCCACCAAAGTGATCATCTTTTTCGAATAAATCTACTTTATGTTTTTTCGATAGAAAATATGCAGAACTTAATCCTGATATCCCAGATCCTACTACTGCTATTTTCATTAAAAACTAATGTTAAGCTGCGGAGTCTTTATATTCATCAATTGAAGGACAAGTACAAAATAAATTTTTATCACCATAAACATTATCAACTCTAGCAACAGGTGGCCAATACTTAGCTGTCCTTAAAAATTCATACGGATAAGCAGCCTCTTCTCTTTCATATTTATGATCCCATTTATTTGAAGCAAGTTCAACATGCGTATGTGGCGCATTTTTAAGTGGATTATCAATTTTATCATACTTTCCAGATTGTATTTTATTTATCTCTTCTCTTATTTTTATTAGCGTAGAACAAAATCGATTGATTTCCGACAAACTTTCACTTTCAGTTGGTTCAATCATCATTGTGCCAGCAACTGGCCAAGACATAGTGGGTGCATGATAGCCAAAATCAATAAGTCTCTTTGCAATATCTTCCTCTGTTATACCGGTATCATTCTTTATTTTTCTAATATCAATAATACACTCATGAGCTACATTGCCATTTTTTCCCTTATATAAAACTGGAAATGATTTTTTTAATTTATGAGCAATATAATTTGCATTTAAAATTGCAACTTGAGATGCTTTTTTTAAACCTTCAGATCCCATCATTTTGATGTACATCCATGAGATAGATAAAATACTAGAACTTCCCCATGGCGCGGCTGATACTGCACCTATTCCTGTGGCAGGGCCACAATCTTTAATTACTGGATGTCTAGGTAAAAATATTTCTAGATGTTTTTTACAAGCAATCGGACCCATT
Organism: uncultured Pelagibacteraceae bacterium; assembly: GCA_902569615.1. Lineage (GTDB taxonomy): Bacteria > Pseudomonadota > Alphaproteobacteria > Pelagibacterales > Pelagibacteraceae > Pelagibacter. The sequence continues at coordinate 36,326 of CACFUX010000011.1, forward strand.
CCTGGTCCTCCACCTCCATGTGGAATACAAAAAGTCTTATGTAAATTTATATGGCAAACGTCTGGGCCAAATTTACCTGGTTTTGCAATTCCTACTAAAGCATTTAAATTTGCACCATCCATATAAACCTGACCTCCATGTTTATGTATCAAGTCACATATATCAATTATTTTTTCCTCAAAAACACCATGTGTTGAAGGGTATGTTACCATTAGTGCTGCCAAATTTTCAGAGTGCTCCTCAGCTTTTTTCTTTAAATCTTCATAATCAACATTTCCATGTTCATCACATTTAATCACAACAACTTTCATTCCTACCATTTGAGCGCTAGCAGGGTTAGTGCCATGTGCTGAACTAGGAATTAAACAAACATTACGATTTAGTTCTCCATTTTTTTCATGAAATTTTCTAATCACCATTAGCCCTGCAAATTCACCTTGAGCTCCAGCATTAGGCTGTAGTGAGACACCAGAAAAACCTGTAATTGATCTTAACCAGTTTTTTAAATCTGTAAAAAGTTCTCTAAATCCCTCCATTTGCTCTACTGGAGCAAATGGATGAGGTTGTGAAAATTCTTGCCAAGTTACAGGGATCATCTCTGAAACTGCATTTAACTTCATAGTACAAGAACCAAGTGCTATCATTGTTCTATTTAGAGCAATATCAGAGTCTTCTAATCTTTTTAAATACCTAAGCATTTCAGTTTCTGAATGGTAATTATTAAATACTGGGTGATCTAAATAAGTAGAAGTTCTCAAAAGTTTTTTTGGTAAATTTGACAAACTTTCATTCATTGTTTCTTTTATAGTTTCTGAACAATTAAATATTTTTAATAATTGATTAGCTCTATATAAATTTTTTCTTTCGTCAAAAGAAACTGCTAATAACTCAGAATTAACTTTTCGGATATTTACTCCTTGATCTAAAGCATTCTTATAAATTTTATCTGTTTGATCAAAAGTTTTTACTGTTACTGTATCAAAAAATTCATTCGAATAGAGTTCATAACCAGATTGTTTTATTTTATCAGCAAAATTTTTAGTAAGCTGCGAAACAGTTTCTGCAATTTTTTTTATTCCTTTTGGCCCATGATAGATTGCATAAGCTGCTGAAACTATTGCTAGCAAAGCTTGAGCTGTACAAATATTACTTGTAGCCTTATCTCTTCTAATGTGTTGTTCTCTAGTTTGAAGAGCTAACCTAAATGCTTTTTTGCCATGTCTATCAACTGAAACACCAACTATTCTTCCAGGCATGGATCTTTTGTATTCATCTTTTGTAGCAAAAAATGCAGCATGAGGACCTCCATAACCCATTGGAATTCCAAATCTTTGAGAACTTCCTACAGCTATGTCAGCTCCTAGTTCAGCAGGAGTTTTAAGTTTTGCCAAAGCAAGTAAATCACATGCTAAAACTGCTTTACCATTATTTTTATGAATTTTACTAATAGCTTCACTAGGATCTTTTATATCACCTAAGGTTCCAGGATATTGAAGAATTCCACAAATAATATTTTCATTAATATCTTTATCTTCATCTCCAACTAATACTTCTAATCCCAAGGGTTCCGCTCTAGTTTTTATAACATCTATAGTTTGCGGATGACAGTTTTTTGATACAAACACTTTTTTAGTATCTGTTTTTGAAACTCTATAACTTAATCCCATTGCTTCTGCAGCTGCAGTACCTTCATCTAAAAGAGACGCATTAGCTATATCCATTCCAGTAAAATCAATAATCATTTGTTGAAAATTTAACAACATTTCAAGTCGTCCTTGGGCAACTTCAGGTTGATACGGAGTATATGAAGTATACCAACCAGGATTTTCCAATATATTTCTTAAGATTACATAAGGTGTATGGGTTCCATAATATCCCATTCCTATAAAACTTGAAAAAATTTTATTCTTTTTCGAAATATTTTTTAGTTTTCTTAGTGCTTTGTATTCAGAATTAGGATCTCCAATCTCCAAACTATCTTTTAAAAGAATTTTTTCTGGGACAGTTTTTTCTATAAGTTCATCTAAGTTTTTATAACCAAGATCTTGAAGCATCTTAGCTTGTTCTTTTTCAGAAGAGCCTATGTGTCTTCTAATAAAATCTTTTTGGGCATTCTTTAACATTTAACTGCTACTTTCTTTTGCAAATTTATCATATTCTTCTTTATTCATTAAACTATCCATCTCTGAAGTGTCTTTCATTTTCATTTTAAAAAACCAAGCATCTCCTTCTGGGTCCTGATTAATTTTCGCAGGATCGTCTACTATAGTTTGATTGGTATCAACAATTTCTCCACTTACAGGAGTATAAACATCGCTCGCAGCTTTTGTAGACTCAACTACTCCTGCAGTACCATCTTTTTCTACACTAGATCCTTTTTCGGGAAGCTCTACAAAAACAATATCTCCTAGCATTTCTGTTGCATGTTTTGTAATTCCTATAATTGCAATCTCTCCTTCAAGTTTAATCCATTCATGTTCTTTTGAAAATTTTACCTCTGGCATTTACACCTCCTTTACATAATTTTTTTTATAAAATGGTAATTTACAAATATTTGCAGAAACTTTTTTTCCTCTAATTTCTAAAAATATTTTTGTATCTATTGAAGAATAATTGCTATCAACATATCCCATTGATATTGGATGCTCTACACTTGGGCCAAATGTGCCACTTGTAATTTTTCCAATTTCTTTATTTTCTTCATTAAATATTTTTGTATTAGCTCTTGCAATTACTTTGGTTTCAGGTTTAATTCCAACTCTCAATTTTTTTACACCAGATTGGATCTGTTTTTTTATAATTTCAGATCCTGGATATTGATCATTGATTCTTTTTTTTGATATAGCCCATTTTAAATTAGCTTCTATAGGAGTAGTTTCTGCATCTAGGTCATTTCCATATAAGCAAAGTCCGGCTTCTAAACGTAATGTATCTCTTGCACCCAAACCAATTAGTTTTGATCCATGTTCAAGTAAAACTTTTGTAAAATGTTCAGCTATTTCATTAGAAATTGATATCTCAAATCCATCCTCCCCTGTATAACCAGACCTGGTAATATAAATTTTTAAATCATTATAGATAAATTCTCCGCCATGCATAAATCTTAGATTAGTAATTTCAGGTATAACTTTTCCAAGTATATTTTTGGCTCCTGGCCCTTGTAAAGCAATCAAAGATAAATCTTCCTTAAGTTCTATTTCATAACTAATATCTAATTTTTCTTTGAGAATTTTAAAATCATTAGCTTTGCATGCTGCATTCAAAATAATCATGTAACCTTTTTTAATCTTAGTTATAATTAAATCATCACAGATACCTCCTTTTTCATTCATTAAAAATGAATATTTGCTCTGATTTATTTTTAAACTTTGTAAATCTATAGGAAAAATTTTTTCAAGATCTTTTGTTAAATTATCATCGCCATAAATAAATAATTGACCCATGTGCGAAACATCAAAAATCCCACAGTTTGATCTAGTAAATTTATGTTCACTTAAAATTCCTTCTGAGTACTGTATAGGCATATGATAACCTGCAAACTCAACAAGTTTAGCTCCATATGATTTATGAAGGTTTATTAAAGATGTTTCTTTTATTTCCATATTAACTCATTTTACCCATCTGTATATTTGCCTGAGAGTTTTGCTCCTTCGGCGAGAATTTAATCTCTTTCCAGAGTTAATATGTACGGTCCTTTTTGCCTGAGAGATTCCTGGGTAGTTGCTCCTTCGGCGCTACAATTAAATGTAGTCTCTCCCGTAAATGTTTTTTAACACAGAAAATAAAACTCTTCCAACTAAATTATTATTCAATTTTACGATTAAAAAATTGTAAAAAAACCGCAGAAATTACAATGCCACCCCCAATAAAAACCATTATAGGTGGAGTTTCATTTATAAATAACCAGGCCCAAAGAGGTCCTAAAACTGCTTCAGTCAACATTATGATTCCAACAACTGCAGATGGTGTTTTTTTAGCTCCTATAGTAATAAATATAAATCCTAGACCTACTTGAAAAAAACCAGCAATGAAACCTAAAAAAATATCATGTGAAGAGATGATGATTTTTGAAGAAAGTAAATAACCAATAATAACAGCACCAATACCCGCGATTAACTGTAGAGGTATCATATCAATATGTGGATACTTTCTTACAGTTAATATTAAAACTGCAAATGAAATTGGCATAACAAATGCTGCAATATTTCCTATCATTTGTCCTGAGGTTAAAGAGCTTCCAAGCATTAAAAATATTCCAGCAAATGCAATTAATATTGAAGCTAAAGTTAATTTGTTAATTTTTTCTTTAAGAAATATATATCCAAATATAGCTAAAAAAATAGTTTGCGTTTGTATAATAAAA
>CACFUX010000012.1 GCA_902569615.1 uncultured Pelagibacteraceae bacterium
ATAAAGATAAAAAGGATTGGCTACAATTTATTGATAGTAAAGAAAAAGTAGAAAATAAAGATAATATTAATCAAAAATTATCAAAAAATTTTAAAGAAAAGTCAATTGATTTACACGGTTATTCTTTAGAAGATGCAAATAAATTAATTTATAAATTCATATTATTGTGCTATGAAAAAAATGTTAGTGAAATTAAAATTATAACCGGAAAGGGTACAAGATCGAAAAATAAAGAAAACCCCTATCAGTCAGAAAATTTAGGTATATTAAAATACTCTGTTCCTGAATATATTAATTCTGAAACTGCATTAATTAAAGTTATAAAATCTATAAGCAAAAAGGATATTGAAGATATTTCAAAGGGAAGCTTCAAAATTATTTTAAAAAAAAATGATAAGAATTATTAAAGATAAACTTACACCAAGATTTAAAGCAAGATTTAGGAAAAGTAGTCAAGAATTTAAAAAAGAATTTAAAAATTTTTTTGATTGGATAAAAGGAGCTGAATTGGTTTCACTTGATCAGTGTAAAACCAGTGAAGATCCTGTTAGACCTGAATTAGATAATATTTTCAGAACAAGTTATGGAAGAAAAATTTATGGAGTTAAGTATAAAGATGAAATTCATGCTGTTATGTGTTTTGCTTTTACAAATAAAATTCCTAAATCAGTTAGAGAGTTAGATTTACTTAGTAAAGATGCCTTTCTACAGAGCGCCCAAAGAGATCAAAATGTCGGTAAAATTGCAATTGCTTATACTGTCTGGTCAAAAAAAAAAGGTGGTGGAAAATTAATAGTAAAAGAAGTATTTAAAATGATAAAAAAATCAAACCATCTCAACAGATTAGTAACTCTTTCACCGCTTACAGAAATGGCAAGAAACTTTCATTTAAAAAATGGAGCTGTTGAAGTCCAAATTAATGAAGATACTCAAAATTTTGAATATAAAGTTATAAAATAAACTTTGAAAGATCAGTATCTTTAACTAAATCTCCTAGATTAGTATTAACGTAATTACCATCTATAACGACTTTTTCGCCACTCCTATCAGTTGCTGTAAAGCTTATTTCATCAAGAACTCTTTCAATTATAGTATGCAATCTTCTAGCACCAATATTCTCGATTTTTGAATTTACCTCATAAGCAAGATTTGCAATTGTATCTATACCGTCTTCGGAGAATTCTAAATCAACGTTTTCAGTTTTTAATAGAGCTTTATATTGTTTAATTAAACTATTATCTGGCTCTTTAAGTATTCTTTTAAAATCTTCGCTATTTAATGCGTCTAACTCAACTCTAATTGGCAGTCTTCCTTGTAATTCAGGCAATAAGTCCGAAGGTTTTGCTAATTGAAAAGCTCCAGATGCAATAAATAAAATATGATCTGTTTTGATTGTCCCATATTTTGTACTTACTGTTGTCCCTTCAATAAGAGGTAGCAAGTCTCTCTGGACACCTTCACGTGATACATCGCCCCCAACTCTGTCAGTTCTAGCAGAAATCTTGTCAATCTCATCTAAAAAAACAATCCCATTATTTTCAGTAGAGTCTTTCGCAGCTTTAATAATTTTATCTTGCTCTATTAATTTATCTGATTCTTCATTTAATAATATTTCATGAGATTCTTTTACCAACATTTTCTTTTTTTTCGCTTTTCCACCCATTGATTTTCCCAACATATCAGAAATATTGATCATACCTATATTAGCACCAGGCATACCTGGAATTTCAAATTGTGGCATTTGCCCACTTTCACTAATGTCTATTTCAATTTCATTATCATCTAAATCTCCATTTCTTAATCTTTTTCTAAAACTTTCTCGCGTAGCCACACTTGCTTTCTTACCAACAAGAGCATCTAAAACTCTATCTTCTGCTAATTTTTGTGCTTTTGCATAAACTTCTTTTCTTTTTTTAACTTTTTCCATTGCTATCGCAATTTCTAATAGATCTCGGATTATTTGTTCTACATCTCTCCCAACATATCCAACTTCTGTAAATCTAGTAGCTTCTACTTTTACAAAAGGTGCTTCAGCTAATTTTGATAATCTTCTTGATATCTCCGTTTTACCAACTCCAGTTGGTCCCATCATTAAAATATTTTTTGGTAAAACTTCATCTTTCATTTCGCCCTTCAACGCCTGTCTTCTCCATCTATTTCTAAGGGCAATTGCTACGGCTCTTTTAGCATTTTTTTGACCAACAACATATCTATCTAATTCAGAAACAATTTCTCTTGGAGATAATGAATTTAATATTTCTTTTTTTCCTGATTTTTCTTTAGGTACTAAGTTTGTAACGTTAGAATTTTCCATTATATTTTTTCAATTTTTATATTGTCATTTGTGAATACACAAATTTCCGAAGCTACTTTAATTGCTTTTTTAGCTATTTCTTCAGCTGAAAGGCTAGTATCCATTAACACTTTTGCTGATGCCAATGCATAATTTCCACCTGAACCAATACCAATTACATCTCCTTCTGGCTCTAGTACATCCCCAGTTCCTGAAATTATAAAACTCTTTTCTTTATCACCTACAGCCATTAATGCTTCTAATCTTCTTAAATACTTGTCAGTTCTCCAATCTTTAGCAAGCTCAACAGCTGCTCTAGCAAGGTTTCCTGCATGTTTTTCTAATTTTGACTCTAGTCTTTCAAATAATGTTAAAGCATCTGCTGTAGATCCCGCAAATCCTGCAATCACATTTCTTTTCTCTATTTTTCTGACTTTATTTGCAGTTCTTTTTATAACAGTATTTCCCATGCTAACTTGACCGTCGCTGGCAACTACTAGTTCTTTATTTTTTCTTACTAATACTATTGTTGTCATACCTTATAAATGGATATTAAATTAAATAGTTCAAGCCCATAGCTAGAATTATTGCCATATTTGAATAATAGATATATACCTTTTTTAAAATTATGAAGAGGAAAGCAAAAATAAGTAGAAAAACTAAAGAGACCAGTATTAGTGTTGATTTAAATATTGACGGAAAAGGTAAGTACAAAGTTGACACAGGTATTGGATTTCTAGATCATATGCTTGAGCAGTTATCAAAGCATTCTTCTGTGGATATGATTATCAAGGCTAAAGGTGACACCCATATTGATCTACACCACACTACAGAGGATACAGGTATAGCTATTGGAGAATGTTTGAAAAAAGCTTCAAAGAAATTTGTAGGCATCAAAAGATATGCTCATGCAATTATCCCAATGGATGAAACATTAACTAGGGTTGCAATAGATGTTTCAAACAGACCCTATCTAATTTGGAATGTTAAGCTTAAAGTAGAAAAACTTGGTGAAATGGATACAGAACTATTTAAAGAATGGTTTCAAGCATTTTCTCAAGCTGCTGGAATTACTTTGCACGTTGAAAATATTTATGGTGATAACAGTCACCACATTATCGAGTCTTGCTTTAAAGGGTTAGCAAGATCATTAAGAGCCGCATTAGAGATGGATCCAAGAAATAAAAATACAATTCCTTCTACAAAAGGTTCTTTATAAATTTAATGAACGTCACAATTGTTGACTATAACTCGGGCAATATTAGCTCTGTAATAAACTCATTTAAAGAGGTTGCTAATGATAAAGTAAATATCGAAGTAACCTCAGATTTAAATAAGATTAAATCTAGCGATAAATTAGTTTTGCCAGGGCAGGGCTCGTTTAAGAGGTGTGTAGATGCTTTAAATGCTATAAATGGCTTAGTTGATACTTTAAATGAATTTGCAATAACTAATAAAAAATCACTTCTTGGAATTTGTGTTGGTCTACAAATGTTTGCAGATATTGGCTATGAAGAAACTGAAACTAAAGGGTTAGGATGGATTTCAGGTAAAGTTTCAAAAATAGATAATCAGAATGGTAAGTATAAGCTACCCCATATCGGCTGGAATCAAATTAATATTGTCAAAGATAGTAAAATTTTTAAAGATATAGAAAATAATTCTCATATGTATTTTGTTCATAGTTATGAATTTGTGCCAAACGATAAAAAAGTTATCTCAGCAACAACAGATTATTCATCAAATATTGTTTGCTCTGTTGAAAAAGAAAATATTTTTGGAACCCAATTTCATCCAGAGAAGAGTGATAAGATTGGGCTTAAAATAATTGATAATTTTATAAATTTGTAAAATGAAAATATTTCCTGCAATAGATATTAAAGATAAAAAGTGTGTAAGATTAGTTAAAGGAGATTTCGATAAAAAGACTGAGTATGAATTGTCTCCAGTTGAGCAAGCAGGAAAATTTAAAGATCATGGATTTAAAAATTTACACATAGTTGATTTAGATGGTGCTTTAACTGGTGAAACAGTAAATTTAGATATTATTCAGGATATAGTTGGTAAATTTAATTTAAAAGTTGAAGTAGGTGGTGGTATTAGAAATTCTGATAGTATTAAAAAATACATTGATGCTGGTGTTGAGAAAGTAATTTTGGGAAGTGCTGCTATTAAAGACAAAAATTTCTTAAAAGAGTCATGTGAAAAATTTCAAAATCATATTGCTCTAGGTTTAGATGCTAAAGACGGGTATTTGTCAGTATCTGGATGGAAAGAAAGTTCTAATCATTTAACTTTAGATTATTTAAAAGATATTAACGACTATGGTGTTAGTAGATTAATTTATACTGATATTAATAGAGATGGCATGAAACAAAGCCCAAATTTTGATGAAACCGTGAAAGTTGCAGAAATGTCGAACTGTCCAGTGATTATATCTGGCGGAGTTTCATCGATGGATGACATTAAGAAAGCCAAGAATTTAGAAAATGTAGAGGGTATAATTGTTGGTAAAGCTATTTATGATGGTGATATTCAATTAAAAGAATTAGTAAAAGAAGATGCTTAAAAATAGAATAATACCTTGTTTAGATGTTAAAAATGGTCGTGTTGTTAAGGGGATAAACTTTGTCGATCTAAAAGATGCAGGTGATCCTGTTGAACAAGCAAAAATTTATAGTGATGGTGGAGCCGATGAAATTTGTTTTCTAGATATTACCGCTTCAAATGAAAATAGAGATACAATTTATGATGTAGTGGAGAAAACTTCTAAGAAATGTTTTGTTCCTTTAACCGTTGGAGGTGGCGTCAGAAGCGTTGATGACATTACTAAATTACTCAACTGCGGTGCAGATAAAGTTTCTATAAATACAGCCGCAGTTCAAAATCCTGAAGTTGTTATAGATAGTTCAAAAAAGTTTGGTGCTCAATGTATTGTTGTTGCAATAGATGCCAAAAAAAAAGATGATAAATGGGAAATTTTTACACATGGTGGAAGAAACAATACAGGTATTGATGTAATAGAATTTTCAAAAAAGATGGAAGACAGTGGTGCTGGAGAACTACTAGTAACATCCATGGATAGAGATGGAACCCAGGTTGGTTATGATATTGATTTAATGTCAAAGATTTCATCAAAAGTAAATATTCCAGTAATTGCCTCAGGTGGAGTAGGAAATTTAGACCATTTAGTTGATGGAATAAAACTAGGCAATGCTAGTGCAGTATTAGCCGCATCTATATTTCACTATGGTAAATTCTCTGTTAAACAAGCTAAAGAATATTTGAACTCAAAAGGGATTCCAGTTAGGATTTAATATGCTTGATACATTAGAAAGTTTATTTAAACTTGCCAGAGAAAGAAAAAATAATCCGATAGATGGATCTTATACTAATAAGCTTTTAAGTGACAAAAATTTAAGCAAAGAAAAAGTTTTAGAAGAAATAAATGAATTAATAGAAGCAGTGGAAAAAAATTCAAATAAAATTCATGAAGCTGCTGATGTTTTTTATCATCTAATTATATATCTAGAAGCAAACGAAATAAAAATTGAAGATGTAATGAATGAACTTAATAAGAGGAAAAAATGAATTATGATAATAATAATATTTTTGCAAAAATTTTAAGAGGAGAAATTCCTTGTGATAAAATTTATGAAGATGATTTTGTTTTATCTTTTTATGATATAAGTCCACAAAAAAAAATACATGCTCTTGTCATTCCAAAAGGAAAGTACGTTGATCTTGATGATTTTACTGTAAATGCTTCATCTGAAGAGATGGTTGGTTTATTAAAAGGTATAAATAAAGTTGCTAAAAAACTCGGTATTTCAGTTGATACTGGTAAAGGTTATAGGGCCTTGGCAAATATTAGCGAACATGGTGGACAAGAAGTTCCTCATTTACATTTTCATTTATTTGGTGGGGAAAAACTTGGAAAAATGATTTAGTGACAAATCAAATAAAAAGAAATTATTTGGAAATTCACTCTATAAACGAGTTAGCTATAGTAAATAAGCCGTTTAATAATTTATATGTAGAAAAAATTGATCCACCTGATTTTCAATTAAATAAATTTTTTTATAAACAAATTGGTAAAAATCATAAATGGGTGGATAGATTAATTTGGAAAGATCAAAACTGGAATGAATATTTAATTACAAAAGGAGTAAGCACTTACATTTTAAAAAAAGAAAATGAATTAGCTGGTTATTTTGAGCAAGTTTTTTATGACGAAAAATCAGATTGTGAAATAGCTTATTTTGGAATTTTAGAAGAATATATAGGCAAGAAATTAGGTGGATACTTACTGTCTGAAGCTATAAAAAAATCATTTGAAATTGGCTCTAAAAGAGTATGGGTACACACTTGTTCCTTAGATCATGAACACGCATTAAAAAATTACTTAGCAAGAGGTATGAAAGTTTTTAGAAATGAGACTTTAAATTTATAAAATTAATTTGGTTTTGGTAAAATAAATAGTTTTTGGTCAATATCTATATTTTTTTTTATTTTGTAAATATAAGTAATAACTAATTTTTGATATATATCCTCTGTTTGCCAACCTATTAAATCGTAAGAATTTTTATCAAAAAAAATATTAATTTGATAACCTTCATTTTCTAAATAAAAAATATAATATTGATTATTAATTAATTTTTCCTCTAATTTTTCAATTTTTTTTATTAATAAATCTTTGTCTAAAATCAACATTAATGATGTTTGTTTTAATAAGTATCTAAAATAAGCTTTACCATTTTGATTTTTAATCACCAAAGAATTCCCATTAGATACAATTAATTTCTTTTTTTTGTTATTGTAAGTACAATGTATTTTTTTTGGGTATTGTATAACGCATTTACCTTTTTCTTCTAGATCATCAATATTTTGTATAAAATCAAAACTAATATTATCTATATGATTAAAATTTTCTATAATTTTGCTTTTTACTGAAGCTAGAGCATTATTAAATAAATTTATAAAAAAAAAAAATAAAATAATTTTTTTTATCATTTCAATAATTCTCTTTTACCAACATGATTTGCTTTACTCACTTCTCCATTAGCTTCCATCATATCAATAATTCTCGCAGCTCTATTGTACCCAATTTGTAGTTTTCTTTGAAGAAATGAAGTAGACGCTTTTCCTTCAGACTTAACTATTTCTAGAGCTCTTTCATATAACTCATCTTGGTTGTCATTTTCTGAAAAGTTTTGATTGATTTCCTTTTCATCTGCAAAATTCAAAATTTCATCAACATATTCAGGTTCTTCTTGAGATCTTAAATAATCATTAATTTTTTCTATTTCATTTTCTGAAACATACGGTGCGTGAATTCTTATAATTTTATTAGCAGAAGACATATAAAGCATATCACCTTTTCCAAGTAATTGTTCAGCTCCTTGTTCACCCAAAATAGTCCTACTATCTATTTTTGAAGTTACTTGGAAAGATATTCTTGTTGGAAAATTTGCTTTAATTGTTCCAGTTATTACATCTACGCTAGGTCTTTGAGTGGCCATTATTATATGTATCCCTGCTGCACGTGCCATTTGAGATAATTTTTGGATATATCCCTCAATTTCTTTTCCTGCTACAAGCATTAAATCTGACATTTCGTCAACTATTACAACTATATAAGGCATCGGTAGTTTATGTTTTGAGTTATAGCCATCTATATTTCTAACACCTTCCCTAGTCATCAATCTGTATCTACTTTCCATTTCTTTAACTACCCAACCTAATACTGATGCTGCTCTTTTGGCTTCAGTAATAACTGGACATAAAAGATGAGGAATACCTTCATAGGTTGATAGTTCCAGCATTTTTGGATCAATAAGAATAAATTTACATCTATCAGGTCTATGTTTATAGAGTAGTGATAGAATTATAGTATTAATACAAACAGACTTTCCTGAACCAGTTGTACCAGCAATTAATAAATGAGGCATAGAAGTTAAGTCCCCAATTAGTGGTATACCAGAAATACTTTTTCCAAGTGCAATTGGTAATTTAATATCTTTTTTTGAAAAATTTGAAGCTGAAATAATTTCACTTAAATAAACATTTTCCCTAGATGTATTTGGAATTTCTATTCCAATAGTGTTGCTGCCAGGTATTGTAGCAATTCTAGCAGATTCAGAACTTGTGTTTCTTGCAATATCCTCTGATAAATTTATGATTTTAGAAACTTTTACACCAGCTGCAGGCTCAAATTCATTAAGGGTTACAACAGGACCTCTGCTAACCTTTTTAATTTTTCCCTCAACTCCAAAATCTAAAAGAATTTTTTCTAAAATATCTTCATCAATTTTATCTTCGTTTGAATTTTTTTCTCGCTCTACTTTTGAAGGTTTTTCAAGATAACTAATTTCAGGCAATCTAAATTTTTTTCTATCTAAAGTTTCAGAAACTTTTTTATTAAATGGTAAATCTTCTTGTATAGGTTTTACGAATTTTTCCGTTGGTAAAATATTTTCTTCATTAGCGATATTTTCCGAATTTGTATTTTTGTATTTTAATTTATTTATTTTACCAAAAAGTTTTTTACAAAATTGGATAAAATATTTAATACTAAAATTTATACTAATTAAAAAAATTACAATAACTATAATTAAAATTATATAATAGGAGATATCTTTATTTAAATTAATGAAATTTGATAGAAAAGTATTTTGGAAAAAAATTCCAACAAAACCTCCGCTTCCATTGACATGTAGCCAAAAATTATTAGGGTAAAATGAAGTTAAGAAAAAAGAACCAATAATTGTGTATATAATTATGTAAAAAAAATTCTCTAATATTATTAAAAAATTTTTATTTTTAATTAAATTTATACCAGTAAAAAAAACTGTGAATGAAATCAAAAAAGATATTAAGCCTACTGACTGAAAAAAAAGATCGGATGAATAACTACCTCTAAAACCTAATATATTTCTTATTTCAATATTTTCATTAAACATAAAGTTTGGATCTTCAGGTGAATAAGTTAAAAGTGATAAAAATAATAAAATTGATAAGCAAATTAGAAAAATCCCTATAATTTCAGCTATTCTTTTGATAGTAAAATCAAGCGTTTTTATGCTTAAGTCTTTTATATTCATTTTTTTAAAGAATCTAATTTGTAACTTTGTATCATTTAATATTTATTGTTAAAATTAAAAATTATTTATGAATATATGTTTAATTGGCTACGGAATACCGTCTTTGTTATTAGGAAATATTTTAAGTAACAAAAATATTAAAATATCAATATTTGATGAAAAAAACTATGTAAATAAAGTTAATACAAGAACAGTAGGTATTACAAAAAATAATTTAGAATTTCTTAAGAAAGAGAACATAGACCTAAAAAAAAGGGTTTGGCCAATAAAAAATATTAAAATTTATAATAATGAACAAAATAGTAATGAGATTTTAAATTTTGGTCCTGTTAAGGACAATTTATTTTCATTAATAAAAAACTATAAATTAATTCAATTTTTAGAAAAAAAATCAAAAAAAAATAAAAATATAAAAAGAATTAAAAAAAATAAAAAAAATTTCTATGACTCAATAATTAAACAAAATCATGAGTTTGACTTAGTAATAAATTTTGATATCAGAAATAAAATTTCAAAAGATTTTTTTTATAATAGGCAAAATAAGAATTATAATAGTTCAGCCCATACAGTTTTATTGAAACACAAAAAGTGTATCAACCAGCTTTCATATCAAGTTTTTAGCGAACTAGGTCCAATAGCTTTTTTACCGTGTTCTTCAACAGAAACCTCTGTTGTTCTCTCTATTTTAAATCAAGAAAGAACAACTAGAGATGATGAAATAATCAATTTAATAAAAAAACATAATAAAATTTATTCAATTAAATCAATTTCAAATATTGAAAATTTTAAACTTAATGGTTCGTTACTTAAAAATTACTATTATAAAAACATACTTAGCTTTGGTGATAGCCTTCATAAAATTCATCCATTAGCTGGTCAAGGGCTAAATATGACACTAAGAGACATGAAAATTTTTTCTGAGTTAGTAGATAAAAGAATTGAAGTTGGACTTCCGTTAGATAAATCAATTTTAAAAGAGTTTGAAAATAAAACAAAGCATCTAAATTATTTATTTGTTAACGGTATAGATTTTATTAATGAGTTTTTCAAATTTGATAATAAATTTAAAAATCCATACTCAAAAAAAATATTTTATTTTTTAGAAAATAATTCTTTATTTAAAAAGTATTCTTCAAGATTTGCTGATCGAGGTTTTATTTAATTACTGAATAGTTTTATTATCAAAATTATCGAAATTATACGTTGATAATATTTGTTCTAACTTTTTTTTTCTTTCAGAAAGGTTGCTTGTTTCTAATAATATTTGTTTTTCTTCTAAAGAAAATGGTGAAGCCATTGATAGTGTATTAATTGTTTGGTCTAAACTTTGTTTTTCTAATTCTTTCCAATTAATAGTATAGCCTTGCTTAATAAATAAATTTTTTAAATTTTTAAATATGAGTTCTAAATCCGAAAATTTAATTTCCTCATTTTTCTTATCTAAATCATAAGAATAATTTCTAAAATCTACTTTACACTTCCTGTAAAGTTTTTCTGTTTCTAATTCTTCAATTATTTTAAATCTACTAATTCCATTCAAAATAATTAAATATCTTCCGTCCTCAGTTTCATTGAAACTTGTAATCTTTCCAGCACAACCTATGTTATAGAGCACAGGAATATTCTGATCATTTTTTTTTGGCTGTATCATCCCTATTATTCTATTTCCTCTCATAGCATCATCAATCATTTCTATGTATCTTGGTTCAAAAATATTTAGTGGCACAGTAGTTTTTGGAAAAATTATAAAATTAGATAATGGAAAAACTGGAATTTCATCTGGTAGAGAATCTTTTTCTAGGATCATAATAATAATTTAACAGAAATAAACTAAAGACACAAATCTGTAAACTTGTTTAATTGAAAAATTTTATTATTGCTTGCAATTATAAAACTCGCTAACTATAATTATTTTTTTAATAAGCGGGCATAGCTCAGTGGTAGAGCGTCTCGTTGCCAACGAGAAGGTCGTGGGTTCAAGTCCCATTGCCCGCTCCATAATTTGTAATATCTAAAATAAAATATAGAAAATTTTACCAATTGATATTCAAAATAAAAAGAATATAGATAAAAAATTAACAAACTTAATTATAATATTTATGACTGATCTATCAGATAAAAAATGCATACCTTGTGAAGGTGGAATACCTGGCTTTGACTTATCTGAAATACACAAGTATCTTAAAATGGTTGATGGATGGGAAGTAAAGGCAGATGAAGACAAAATTTACTATTTAATTAAAGAATTTAAATTTGAAAATTTTTTGGAAAGTCAAAAATTTATTAATAAAGTTGGCGCAGTAGCTGAGATAGAGGGACACCACCCAGATATATGGTTTGGATGGGGATATGCTAAAATTAAAATATTTACACATGCTATCAAAGGATTACACGAAAGTGATTTTGTTTTAGCTGCAAAAATTGACAAAGTAATTAATGTCTAAAATGTCTTGTTTTTGAAAATATTAGTATCATTCCAAGTTTATTAGCTAATTTAATTATTTCTTTATCTCTTATTGAACCAGAGGGTTGAATAATTGCACTCACACCAGCTTGAGCTAATTTTTCGACACCATCTGAAAAGGGGAAAAAAGCATCTGATGCAGCGATAATTAGATTACCATTTTTTTTTTTATAAAACTTTTTCATTTTATTTATTGCAATTTTACAACTATCGAGTCTGCTTGGTTGTCCTGAACCAATTCCAATAGTTGAATCTTTATCTGCTATAACGATTGCATTTGATTTAACAAATCTGCAGACATTAAAAGCAAATATTAAATTTTTAAAAATTTGAGCGCTTGGTTTTTTTTTGGATACCACTCTAAAATTTGACTTAGAAAAAGAAAATGTATCTGAAGTTTGAAGTAAAAAACCATTAGATAAAGATGTCATATTTTTTAAATTAAAAAAATTTAAATTTTTTGCATCTATAACTCTTAAATTTTTTTTTCTTTTCAAAATTTTGAATGCATCAGTATCTATCCCATTACAAATAATAACTTCTAAAAAAATTTTACTTAACTCTAAAGCTAACTTTTTTTTTACTTTAAAATTGCAAGAAACAATTCCCCCAAATGCACTTATTGGATCACAAGCTAAAGCAAATTTATAACTTTTAAGATCATTTTTATTTATTGAGACTCCACATGGGTTTGCATGTTTAACTATTACTGTCCCAGTATTTTTGGGTAATGATTTTGATACTAAAAGTGCAGAGAAAATGTCATTATAATTATTGTAACTTAGCTTTTTACCACTTAGTTGTTTAATATTTAAGTTTTCACCTTCGGAGTAGATTGCTGCTTTTTGATGTGGATTTTCTCCATATCTTAATTTTTCAACTAAATTACCAATAATAATCTTTTTTTTTGGAAAATCATTTTTAGATCTACTACTAAAATAATTAGCTATTATTGAATCATAATGGGCAACTTCATTAAATGCAAATTCTGACATTTTTTCTCTAAAATTTAAACTTGTAGAGCCTTTGTTGAAAATTAATTCTTCAGATAAACTCTTGTATTGATCTATGTTGGTTATTACAGTTACATCTTTATAATTTTTGGAAGCTGCTCTTACCATTGCTGGACCACCAATATCAATGTTTTCAATAATTTCATCATGCCTATTACTATTATTTAAAATTTTTTCAAAAGGATAAAAATTGACTATTACAAGATCAATTTCTTTAAAATTATTTTTTTTAAGATCCTCAATATGTGATCTTTTGTTTCTTAAACTTAAAATACCAGCATGAATTTTTGGGTGAAGAGTTTTCACTCTACCTTCTAATATTTCTTTTGAACCAGTGTATTTAGAAACTTCTGTACAATTAAAACCTAATTTTTTTATTTCTTTATAAGTTCCTCCTGAACTAATAATCTCAATTTTAAATTTATTTAATATTTTTAAAAGAAATTTTAAATTTCTTTTATCAGATAATGAAATTAGAGCTTTTTTAATTTTTTTCATTAAATTTTATTAATTTCCCATTTAATTTCTTGATCTTCTTTCTGAGTTATTCCTGAAACAAAAATATTTTGGTTTTCCAGAAAAGAGTTTTTTTTACCGAAATATAATCCTGTTTCAACATCAATTTTATGATCTTTACAAGAAAATTTCCATCCTGAATTTTCCAATTCTATAAGAATAGATTTACCATCTTGAGTTTTAGTAACTTTTACTCCAGGTTCCAAGTGGAAACGAATTTCAAAGCTGGATGTTTTAAAATTTTTCTTTTTAATTAATTTATCGGTTCCCATAAATAGAAATTTATTTGAAAAATATTCAATCTTTCTCTCATGAATAACACCGTATTCTTTTAAATAACCGTCATGAGATCCATTAATACATAAGAAGTTTTTTTCTGATAATGAAGATTTTTTTAAAATCTTTAAATCTTGATTGGTTTTAAGAATACCATCTTGATCTTTTTTAAGCGAACAAGATGATTTATTATCCAAAATAAGCGTAGAATGAGTTACTGTAGATTTAGAAATAGAATTAAGTTGGTGTTTATAATTTTGAAAATAACCGCAATTTGAAATTAACTTGCAATCTTTATAAAAAATCTCGATAGATAATGCCCCTGATTGATAATCACTACTAAATTTTTTACTTGGAGGAGGACCTATATCTGCAGAAAGAACAATATTTTTATCTTTTAAAATTATATATCCACAATGTTCATTTATATTATTTTTGAATTTATAATTATGAAACTTAAGATATTTATCAAAATTGTGATTTTCGTTTATATGATTTCCATTAAATAAAAAATTTAGATTATTATTTTGCCATATAAAACAATAATTTTGGCCTAAATAAAATATTATTTCATTTAAATATTCCGGTATTTCATTTTGTGACTCCTTTAACCACTCTCTAATTAAAATAAAATATTTTAGATAAAAAACCAATTGTCTTATATTCCTAGATTTTGGGAAGCCTTCATTATCAAAAGATGAGTTAATTATTTCTTTTAATAAATCTAGCCCATACTCTAGATATTTTTGGTCCTTGTAAGAAATTCCAGATAGAGTAATTGCAGCACAACCAATCATTTTATCATTTACCCAACGCGATCTGTTAATCTCGTTTAACAAATGGTTGATTTGTTTTTTTATACTATCATTAAGTTTTTTTTTATAATTCTCATCACTTTCATCATAAGTTAATTGAGAATTTGAAATCCAAGATATTATTCTTTTTGATAAGGTATCTATTTCCCAATTTTTGTAATTATATTTCTCATTTACTTCTATCCAATTTAAAATAATTGACTGAGTTATTTTTTTTGATGATTTTAAATCTATTGAGAATAACCAGAAAAAACTATGAAGTTTCTTATAATCTTTTTCACTGACTTCTTTGTTTTGCCAGATCGAATTTAAGTAAAAATTTTCAATATTTTTCTTTTTTTTTTCATATTTAATTAAACAATCAAGTAAGTTGGGACTTGGTTTATAATCAATAGTTTTATTATCTATTTTTGATATTTTTTTATTATATATTCTCGAACTTAAGTAAATTTTTCTAATTTGATTTGTAGAATAATTTAAAAATTCACTAATAAAATTAAAAGAATTCTTTAAAATCATTAATTTAATCTAATTTAAGAAAATCAATATTTTTTTTTATATTACCATTATTTTCTTTAAAAATAGTTGTCCCTGAAACCAATATATTTGCACCTGCTTTTATGACTATTTTATTATTTTCAAAATTAATTCCTCCATCAACTTCAATATCAAAATTAAGATTTTTATCTTTTTTTAATTTTCCTAAATTTTCAATTTTTCTGACAACATCAGGAATAAATTTTTGACCACCGAAACCTGGATAAACGCTCATGACTAAAACAAGATCTACTTGATTTAAAATGTTTTCAATTACATCTATTTTAGTATCTGGATTCAATGAAACACCAACTTTTACATTTAATTTTTTAATAAGATCTATAGACTCTTTTAAATTATTAGTAGCCTCAGGATGAATAGTAATTATGTTTGCACCAGCTTTTGCATAATCTTCTATATATTTGTGCACAGGAGATATCATCAAATGAACATCGAATGGTAACTTTGTATATTTTCTTAACGCCTTTATTACAGGAGGCCCAATTGTAAGATTAGGAACAAAGTGACCGTCCATAACGTCAACATGAATCATATCTGCCCCACCTTCTTCAAGTCTTTTAATTTCATTTCCTAATTGACTAAAATCAGCAGAGAGAATTGATGGTGAAATTTGTATTTTTTTCATTGATAGCTAGATTTACTAGTATCAATTTTTAAAATTTAATTGAATTAAAAAATTGGTAAATTTGTCTCGAAATTTCACTTTCTAGAGGAAAAGATAGCATACCCATTACAGAATATCCCAAAACCCACGGCATAAAGTAAAATCTTATCATAAAGAAAAACCACGCCACATATAAAGGAACTAATGGCTGGATAATAAATGAAGGGGTTAGAGGTTTAAAAATGTTAATTAATGGATTAGTAAATTTAACAAATACTCTCATGAAAAAAAATTGAGAATCTTCTCTTTGAAAAATATTCATGGCGACTCTTCCAATCAAAGTCCACATGATTATTCCAAGAATATAATCGATTATATAAACTAGAGGATGAAAGTTAGCAGACATACCGAAATTTATATTTGATAAAAAGAGAAATTAAAAGGGGCGAAATTAATCGCCCCTTTAAAAGATTATTTAGTGTTGTTTACCAAGGATCGATTTACCAGAAGGTACTCGAACCTCATCAACCATTTTTTGCGTAGCAGCATCAGGTGCTGAAGTCATTAAGCTTACAACAACCATAGATACTAAACTAACTGCAGAACCGAAGATACCAAACGTTAACTGAGTAATACCTAAGAATCCACTTCCACCATTACGCACCCAAATTAAGTACGCAGTACCTGAAATTAGACCTAAAGCCATACCAGCTATAGCACCTTCTTTGTTAGCTCTCTTCCACCATACACCAAGTACAAGTGGGAAGAACAATCCAGACATCGCAAAGTCAAAAGCCCAAATTACTGAACCTAAGATACCTTGGATCTCCATTGCTGCAATAGTTGCTCCAGCAAAACCAATTACTACAAGTAGTACCCTTGCAACAACTAGTCTTTTTGCAGTTTCTGCTTTTGGATCAATGATCTTGTAGTACAAGTCATGAGATAAAGCATTTGCAATTGCTAGAATTAAACCATCAGCTGTTGACATGGCAGCAGCCATACCTCCAGCAGCAACTAGACCTGAGATTACGTATGGTAATCCAGCTATCTCCGGAGTTGCTAACACAACGGCTTTACCACCCATGAAAAACTCATTCAATTCAAGAGTTCCATTTCCGTTAAAGTCGCTTACAAACATTAAGTTTGCTTGGTTCCAGTTTTGATACCAATCTATCGACTGAACTTCTGATATCGATTTACCGATAATTCCAGTCGCTAAGTTAGGATCAATCAATGACAGTTTAGATAGCGTAGCTAACATAGGAGCAGAAGAATAAAGTAGGAATATAAAGAATAAAGACCAACCTACTGATTTTCTAGCTGCTTTTACACTTGGAGTAGTAAAATATCTCATCATAACGTGAGGCAATGAAGCTGTTCCCATCATCATCGCTAGTGCTAATGAAATAAATGCCCAAGGTGTAGCGTTAACCGCTGAGTGAGCTTTAGTTATACCTGCTAAGCCTTTTGGTACAGTCGCTAGATCAGCAGCAGAATTTTTAACAAAACCATACTGAGATTCTAACTCACCAATTCTTGCAACTTCATCAGCTAACATAAAGTGTGGGAAGAAACCCGCACCCATTTTGTTACTGATCCAGAATACTGGAAGCAAGTAAGCTATGATTAGTACGATATATTGTGCAACCTGTGTCCAAGTTACTCCTCTCATACCACCCAACATTGAACATAGTAAGATACTTACTAATCCAACATATACAGCGTATTGGAAAGGAATATCTAGTGCAACAGAAGCAATAGTACCTGTAGCATTAATTTGTGCAGTCACATAAGTAAATGAAGCAACTGTTAAAACTATTACTGCAAGTAATCTTGATAAATTACCACCGTATCTTGTACCAATAAAATCTGGAACTGTGTAACAGCCGAATTTTCTTAGGTATGGTGCTAATAAAGATGCAACTAATACGTATCCACCAGTCCAACCAACAAGTAATGCCATATAACCGTAGCCTTTAAAATAAATACCACCTGCCATTGCAACGAATGATGCACCAGACATCCAGTCTGCTGCCGTTGCCATTCCGTTGAATACGGTTGGTACTTGTCTTCCTGCTACGTAATACGCATCAGCTTGAGCTGTTCTTGATAGATAACCAATTATAGCGTAGATGGCTACAGTAAAAGCAACGAAACAAATTCCTATTGCTTTAGATGACATACCCATCTGTTCGCCAATTGCCATGATAATTATGAAAGCTAAAAAACCTCCTGTATAGATTCCATAAACTCTAGGCAAATTGTCTATAAAATTACCTTTAATCATTAGTCATCTCCTTTTTCAGTGAAGCCGAATTCTTCATCGATTTTTTCTTGTCTATTTGCAAACCAGAAAATTAGGATTACGAAAATTCCAAGAGATCCCTGACAAGTAAACCAATATGTCAGCGGATAACCGAAGGGTCCACCAATGGACTCCATTTCAGCGCCGAAAAGAAAGATGCCAATTGAGAATACAAACCAAATTGCTAAAGTCATGAATAGCAATCCTCTGGTTTTTTCCCAGTGTTGTGCCTGTTTTGACATTTTTATCTCTCCTCTTTTTAGTTATAACTGGCGGAAACCATAACCATTATGAAAGAGATTTAAAGTATTAAAAATTGTTAATATTAGTAGGGTTTTTGAGGTATAAATTAATCAAATAGGTATTTTTATGTCAAAATACAAATTAACCTGGAAAGATCTTACTTGGAGAGATTTTAAAATATATTTATTTGCACTTTTTAAGGCCTTCATTCCAAAGACAAAAATAAGCAATTTAGATGAATTGGAAGATTTTATACAGTCCAAATCAGCCTGGGTTACTCAAGTAACACTTTATAGTTATTTAAAAACTAGAATGGGAACAAGGTATGTGCTCCATTTTGAAAATGATAAATTTATGGCATCAGTAAATTCAGCTAAGTGGAATATTTATTCTGTTGCTCTTCAGGATCTAACATTTTTTATATTTTCATATTTAAAAACTAATTTTAATTATCAAGATACTAATAAAGCTAAAGAAATTTTTCTGAAAATTTTAGATGATGAAACTACTAACAACATGCCTTTAGAAGTTATTGAAGAAGCAAAAAAAAATTTTAATGAAAGATTTGAAAAAATTAATTGGGATAACTATTATAATGATCTTCCATTCAATCCTAGTGCATTGTCATTATATAAGTGGGCACCAATAGCTGATGAATTAAAAGAACTTGATCGTAAGATTGTTTTAAATTCAGTTATTTTAAAATGGGATATAGTCAAAAAAGAATTCGAAGAAAGAATAAGGTTCTAAATATTTTTTCTATTTTCAACTAGACTTTTAACAACACTTGGATCAGCTAAAGTTGTTGTATCACCAAGTTGTTCATGTTCATTAGCAGCTATCTTTCTTAAAATCCTTCTCATTATTTTTCCAGACCTTGTTTTTGGTAGACCTGGTGAGAATTGAATAAAATCTGGAGTAGCGATTACTCCAATTTGTTTTCTTACCCAAAGTTTTAATTCTCTTTCCAAATCTCCATTTGGTTCTTCTCCAACATTTAAAGTTACATAACAATATAATCCGTTCCCTTTTATATCATGAGGGCATCCAACAACTGCAGCCTCTGCCACCTTCGGATGTGCCACAAAAGCACTCTCGATTTCGGCAGTTCCTAAATTATGTCCTGATACAATAATAACATCATCTACTCTTCCAGTTATCCAATAGTATCCGTCTTTATCTCTTCGGCAACCATCTCCTGTAAAATATTTTCCATCAAACTGAGAAAAGTATGTTTCAATAAATCTATTATGGTCTCCATATACTGATCTCATTTGACCTGGCCAAGATTGAGCTATACACAATCTTCCTTGCGCTTCTCCTTTTAGAACCTTACCATCCTTATCAACTATTTCAGGTTTAATTCCATAAAATGGTTTTGTTGCAGATCCAGGTTTTAAATCTATGGCTCCAGTTTGTGGACTAATTAAAATTCCTCCAGTTTCTGTCTGCCACCAAGTATCAACAATAGGACATCTAGAGTCTCCAACAGTTTTAAAATACCATTGCCAAGCTTCTGGATTAATTGGTTCCCCTACAGTTCCAAGCAATTTAAGTGATTTTCTTGATGTTTTTTTTACTGGCCCGTCGCCTTCTCTCATCATTGCTCTTATTGCAGTTGGTGCAGTATAAAAAATATTCACTTTATATTTATCTACTATTTGCCACCATCTAGACCAGTCTGGATAATTAGGTATACCTTCAGACATGATTGTTGTTGCTCCATTTGCAAGAGGTCCATAAATTATATAACTATGACCAGTTACCCATCCAATATCTGCAGTGCACCAATATATATCTTTTGATTTATAATTAAAAATATATTGATGGGTCATTGAGGCATAAACCATATACCCTCCCGTAGTATGCATTACCCCTTTAGGTTTTCCTGTGGATCCAGATGTATATAAAATAAATAATGGATCTTCAGCATTCATTTCCTCAGGTTCACAATTTTTGGAAACTTTTTTAGTAATATCGTGATACCAAACATCCCTACTTTCATCCCAATTAATCCTATTTCCAGTTCGTTTTACCACAACACACTTTTTAACATTTGGACAATTTAAAAGAGCTTCATCAACTTTTGCTTTTAAGTCTATAATTTTTCCTCCTCTAATACCTTCGTCAGCAGTAATAACGAATTCAGATTTACAATCATTAATTCTGCCAGATATACTATCTGCTGAAAAACCTCCAAAAATAATTGAATGAACAGCACCTATTCTTGCACATGCTAGCATTGTATATGCTAACTCAGGTATCATCGTTAAATAAATTGTAACTCTATCTCCTTTCTTTACCCCTATATCTTTTAATCCATTTGCTGCTTTTGAAACCTCTTGATGTAATTGCTTGTAGCTAATTTTTTTTTGTACTTTTGGATCATCCCCAACCCATATTATTGCAGTCTTATCTTTATTTTTCTTTAAATGACGATCAATACAATTAGCTGAAGCATTTAATGTTCCATCATAAAACCATTTAATATGAACATCTGATTTACTATATTTGTAATCTTTAATTTTAGTGTAAGGTTTAATCCAGGTAATTCTCTTACCCTCTTTTTTCCAAAAATTATCATTATTTTTTATTGAATCTGAGTATTTTTTTTCATACCCTGATTTATTTATTATGGCTTTTTTTACCCAATCACTTTTTGTTTTGTAAATTAATTCAGAATTTTCAATTTTTTTAACTTTATTTTTTTTTAACCTTTTTTTTCTTGTAGATTTTTTCTTTTTAATTTTTTTTCTTTTTTTCTTTTTTGGCATAAAGACTTATTTTTTATTAATATTACTCATCTTCAAAATAATTTTCCAGCTTTTAGTATCTATAGGCATCACAGATAATCTACTTTGTTTAATTAGAGATAAGTTATTAAGATTGGGATTTTTTTTAATATTTTCTAAAGAAACTGGCTTATTTAATACTTTTTTGAATCTAACCTGAATAGCTACAAATCTCTTTTCTTTATCTGTTGGGTCTACAAAGGCTGTTTTTATAACCTCTACTATGCCTACAATTTCTTTTCCAATATTTGAATGATAAAAAAAACAAAGATCACCCTTAGACATTTTTCTCAAATTATTCGCAGCTTGATAATTTCTTACACCATCCCAAGCTGCTCCTTTTACTCCAGCCTTTTTTTGATTAGTGATAGACCAAACATTTGGTTCAGATTTTAATAACCAGTACTTCATCTAATTGTTTCTCCAATGTTTACGCCAATTTTGAATCATTGAGTTTTCATTTTCCTTGGTTTTTTTAAAACACGTACCCCTAAAATACCCCCTCATTTGAGATTTGCTTTGTGTTTATTAAGTTGAAATATACCACCTATGTCCAAGATTCTTAAGTTTGTTTTCTTTAACCATAGGATAAATATATTTTGCTCTTAAAGTATGTATACTTAAATTAAATTTTTCTACTATTTCCGATATATGTTTTTTTTCGTTAGAACAAAATTCTAAAATTTTGTTAGCTCTTTCTATTGTATACTTTCTCTTCATAATATTTTTTTAAATTATATTAATTTATTATTTAATGTATAATTTGAAATAGTTTTTTCAATATGATTTCCCCAACTAATTGCGTCAAGTTTATCTTTTTTTTTCAAGCATTGATCTAAAATTTCTTTAAAAAGAATGGGATCAAGCGATTGTTTATCAATGAATAAATATTTAAAAATGTCATGTAATTGTCTAAAGGTAATAGGAAGAATGTTTGCAGATATTAAATTATCTTTTTGGTCATAGTGGCTCTTACTGAAATAATTAAGTAGTTCAGTTTCAATTTTTTTATTTCCAACAAATAAGGAATAAACAGGCTTATTAGGAAATTCCAAATTTTTTTTTGCACAATGAAAAAAAACAGGTTCACTTTCATCCTTTATTTGTGATCTTCCAGTTTTAAAAGAGGGCTCAACATTTAGAACATAATTTTCAAACTCAAAAAACATATCTTCAACACCTGATTTAGCATGATGTGAGGCAATAAAATTATCATCTACTGGAAAGTTTCTTGTTGATTTTATTTCATTGTGTATATTATTTATTGCAAGAAAAATTCTCCAAACTATCCATTCTAAGTGATGTGGCTCTGCTTTTAATATTTCGTTATCAATTAATATCTCTTGTTTACTAGATTGAATATCATTTAGTAATTTAAGAATTTCATTTGCCCTATTTTTTTGATCTTTGTAATAATCTATTTCCTGGAGAATAGAATATTGGTCTTTGCTTCGATAGTAAGCTTTTTTTAACTCATCGTTACTTGTGACTTTGTTAATAACTATTGAAGGCTTAATTTTGTGTTCTTTTTCAAGCTTTTTAATAATATTTTTAGCTTCATTTTTAAGTAAATTTTTATCTTCAAATGGTAGGAGGTCTCCAAGCCATAAATTCTTTAAATATTCAAGGTCATCTTCATTTTCGTATGGATATTGATGGTTAGATATTAGTTCACATATATGTTTTTTTTCTTCAACAAAAATTAATTTCTTTCCTTTTTTTGTAAATAAGCCTGTACTGATTGCTGCTGCAAAATTAGTATCCATGTATGCTGTTGCTGTTTCATATTGTACATTTCTTTTTTTATTTTCGAACCATCTTTTAGCTAAAATTCTTTCAAATCCCTTTTGTTTTTTAAATCTTGATCTAAAATCAATTATTTCTGATATTATATTTTCAATAGAATTTGTTTTGTAATCATTTACTATTACAGCCATTTCACTTGGAGTTATGTGAGGCTCCATTTTTTTTTTTTTTAACTCAATAATAATATCTATGTAAAGTTTAAGTGGGTAAAAAGTTTCTCCATCATATGAAGATGAATATTTTTGTGCAGGAGAGGGCTGTTTATGATAAAACATTGATTTTAAAAAAATATCTTTTTGTTCTGCGGTAAGTTCCTTTCCATCTGAGTCTGTATTTTTTAACATTTTTCCCAGAGGTGTAAGGCTATATGGTTTTGTATTCATTTTTATTTCAGGATATTTTTTAATTATTTCAACTATTTTTTCGTCTAGATTTTTATTATTTAATTTATATTGATCTTTTTTTTTATCAGGTCTAATGGCTATAAATCCAAATTGTATACAGTTTGCTAAAAATTTTCTCCCATTCCAAGCAGAAGGTTTTTCAGATTCTACAACACCATTTTTAATTAATTTTTCATTAAGATCTTTTTCAAAATTGTCAGATGTTTTTTTATTAAAAGGATAAGCTTGAATTAGCTCTTCAAGAACTCTTAGTCCAATTGGAATTCTCCATGGCCTTCTAAAAGTAGTATTTCCTATTCCAACATTTTCTGGGACTTTGGGCATTAACTTAAAATAATTATATATTCTTTAATTTGATTTTTCATTTTATTTAATTTTTTTTGTGTACCAAAACTATAAGTATAGTTTATTTTTATTGCTTTAAATTTCCTTTTGAATTCTTTTGCAATAGTATTTATTTCCTTAAGAGTGGGTAGAGAATTTGAGGAATAAGACATTACTACAATCTGTTTAGAGTATTTTTTGATTAGAAGAGTAATTGCATCATAGCTTCCTTGTTTTGTGTCAAACATGGATGGATATTTTTTAAATTTTTTAACAATACTTTTTTCTTGAATTTTAACTCCTTTCCAATCTCTAACCAAACCTTCGATAAAATGATATCTTCTAACGTACTCATTGTCTGAATATTTACTGTAATAAGGTGGATCAATATAAACTAGATCACATTTGTTATTAACTTTACTAAAATCTCTACTTAAAGATAAATTTTTTTTTTTATTAGAAAATACAGCATTATTAAAAATTTCGATTGCCTCTAAAAACTGTTGTTCAAAGCTCTTTTTTAAGTCTGCTCTACCATCATCATATCTTTTACCTTTGAATGTAAAAATTCCTCTAGATTGCTTTTTTTGGCAAGCCTTTGTTAGTGCTGCTAATGCAAGAGATCTTTTATAGGGATTATTAATCTTTTTAATATTATGTCTTATTGCATCAATAAAGTCATTTTCTGATTTTGAATAAAAAATTCCTTTAAATTTATTTTGAACAAATTGATTATATTTTTTAGGACGAGATAGTAAATTTTTTATATCTTTTTTATTTAGTTTATATTTTGAATTTTCAATGATCGACTTAGATATATTTGAAGAAAAAAAAAGATAATCATTTGAAATTACTTTTTTTTCCATAGATTTAAGTAGATAAGAAACAGAACTTGAACCACTGAATAAATCTAGTGCAGTATCAAATTTTAGATTGCTGAAAACATTATAAAGTTCTTTGATAATCTTGTTTTTACTTCCCATATACCTTGATGGAGGAAATTTTTTATATTGTTCAAATGCTTGTTTCATAATTTGTAACTATAATATCCTTACCAGTTCTGAGGTTACCTTTACTATTAATATTCCTTTTAGTATTGAATATTTTTATATTAAATTTTTTATATAGTTTAATAACTTCAGAAGAAGTTGAATTTGTTAAAATTAAATAACAACCTTTTTTATGTAATTCTTCAAAAAGGTTGGCTAATTTTTTGTGATCCCCTAAATAAAATTGTTCTTTTGTATACCTTTTAAAATCTGAATATTTAGATATGGGTAAATATGGAGGATCCAAAAAAATTAAATCATTTTTTTTTGCATACTTTTTCAAAAGTAAATCATAACTTAAATTTAATATTTTTGTTTTTTTTAATAATTTAGATACTTTAAGTAAATTATTTTCGTCTATTAATCTTACATTTTTGTTATTTGCAAAAGGAACATTAAATTCACCTTTTTTATTTACTCTATATAATCCATTAAAACATGTTCTATTTAAGTAAATAGCTCTACAAGCTTTATCAGTTAAATTGTTTGGAACAGATTTTCTAATGTTATAAAAAAAATCTTTATTATTTTTATATTTTTTTAAATTTTTAATTATTTTTTTTGGATTTTTTGAAATTTCCTTATAGAGATTTATTAGTTCTTTATTAGTATCTGAGATAATCGAGTTATTTTTGTTTATAAAAAAAAATAAAGCCCCACCACCTATAAATGGTTCTAAATATCGGTTAAATTTTTTTGGAAAGCATTTTATTAATTCTGGCAGCATTTGTCTTTTTCCACCTGCCCATTTTAAAATAGGTTTTAGATTATCTTTCATTTAATTAATTAATATCAGAGTAGATTATAAATTCTTAGTTTAATTTAAATCTTCATTGTGCCATGTGAATAAATCTGCTTCAAAAGGTATATTTCTAAATTTCAAGAGAGCTTTGTATTTTTCAAGTCTTTCTTCCTTTTTTACATTTTTCAAGTATTTTAGTATTTGGTCGTAAGTTAATCCTCTCAATTGATCTTTTTTTACATCTATATATTCTTCATATTCCATACCACATATTGCTTTACCTTTGTGAGGAACGATGTGTTCTGCATACGAAATGCTATCATGTGTTTCTTTTAAGATATCAAAATACCAGGCAATCTGATTTTTAGACTCGAAAAGACAATCTTTTCTATAATCAAATAGTTCTTGTTGCATATTTTGGAATTGTTAAAAATTCTAGAATCGAACTTTAACAATTATTAATATAATAATTAATAGTGGCACAAATTTGATTAAATCGTACCCCACAATGTACCCCTCATTTACGTTTATTAATTAGCTTTAATCAACATTTTTAATTGTAAAGATAAGGTAAAGGTTAGTGGGAGTCAGTGGAGTCTTATCGATGTATCACAAGTGTTGGTTTTAATAACCAATATTTCATTAAATTTTTACACCTGCTCCTTTTAAAAAAACAGCTTTTTCATCTAATTGCCACCTTGGTTTTGTGGGGAAATCTAATTTATCAAATTGATTTTTTTTAAATTTTTCTAAACCGACCATTGCAATCATTGCAGCATTATCTCCACATAAGTTAAGTGGCGGAAATATTGGTTGAAAATTTTCTTCATAACAAAGTTCTGTTAAAATTTTTCTTATCTTTTTATTAGCTGCAACACCACCAGCGACAACAAATTTTTTTTCTTTATCTCCGTTAATATTTATAAATTCTTTAAATGCAACTTTGCTTTTTTTATATAATATTTCTTCAATTGTATTTTGAAATGAAGCTGCAAGATCGTATTTATCTTTTTCACTTTTTATATTTTTTGTAATTCTAAGAATAGCTGTTTTAAGACCAGCGAAAGATAAGTTACACCCACCTTTATTAATTATTGGTTTTGGTAAATCAAATTTTTTAGGATCACCTTTTTCTGCTAAAATTTCTATTTGAGGACCTCCAGGAAATTCTATGCCTAATAATTTTGCAGTTTTATCAAAAGCTTCACCAACTGCATCATCAATTGTTGTTCCAAGTCTCTTATATTTTCCAAGTCTCTCAACACTTAAGTATTGACTATGACCTCCTGAAATTAAAAGTAAAAGATAAGGATAATTTATTTTTGAATTTAATTTAGGACTTAGAGCATGACCTTCTAAATGATTGACTGCGATAAACGGTTTTTCCAATGATGCTGCTACAGCTTTACCAAAATTGAGTCCAACAGATAAACAAACTACTAATCCAGGACCTGCAGTTGCAGCAACAGCAGCTACATCATTTAAACTTACTCCACTTTCATATATTGCTTTTTTTGCGATTAAATCAATTTTTTCAATATGTGCTCTAGCAGCAAGCTCAGGAACAACTCCTCCAAATTCTTTATGAATATCTACTTGGCTTGAAACTATGTTGGATAAAATTTCTGGCTTACCCTCATTATTTTCTCTAATTAAAGCTACTGCAGTCTCGTCACAACTAGACTCTATTCCAAGAATTATAGGTTTTTTTGACATAAATTAGTTTTTATTAATTATAAATTCTAAATATAAAGATGGAGTATAAATTAATTAAATGAAAAGCAAAAAAATTATTATTGGATCTAGAGCAAGTAAATTAGCTCTAATTTATGCTGAAAAAGCAAAAGAAATGATTTTAAAAATTTCCAAAGAATTTAATATTGAGAGTGTTGAAATAAAAAAAATTACTACTACAGGAGATTTAAATCAAAAAGTTAGACTTTCAGAAATAGGAGGCAAAGGACTTTTTTCAACAAAAATTGAAAAAGAATTAATAGAAAATAAAATTCATATTGCTGTCCATGCGTTAAAAGATATGCCTTCAGACGAAACTAAAGGATTATCCACTAATTGCTTTTTACAAAGAAATGACCCTAGGGAAGTATTAATTTCTAAAAATAAAATAAAATTTAAAAATTTAAATCAAAACTCAATAATAGGAACCTCGTCTTATAGAAGAGAATTTCAATTAAAAAATAAAAGAAATGATTTAAAATATAAATTAATAAGAGGAAATGTTGATACTAGAATTAAAAAATTAAAAGAAAATTTATATGATGCAATAATCTTATCTTATGTGGGGATTAATTTTTTAAATTTAAAAGAAAATATTTCAGAAATATTTCCAACTAACGAAATTATTCCAAGTGCTGGACAAGGAGTTATTGCTTTACAATGTAAAAGTGATGATTTGTTTATAAAAAATATTTTCAAAAAAATAAATGATGAAGAGACTTTTCATAGCGTTCAAGCTGAAAGAAATGTTCTTAAAGTTTTAGAAGGGGATTGTGAGACAGCAGTTGGCGCAATATCTACAATAAATAATAAAAATATAACTCTAGAAGCAGAACTATTCTCTTTAGATGGAAAAGAAAGATTTTATTGTAAATCTACCAAAGATATAAAATATGCAGCAGAATTAGGATTAGAAATTGGTGAAAATTTAAAAAAACAATCAATGGGAAGTTATAAAAAATAGTATGCATATTTTGTTTACAAGACCTTTAGAAGATAGTCAGGAATTGATATTTAAATTTAGAGATCTAGGCCACAAAGTTTCACACATGCCAGTGATACAAATAGAAAAAATAGAATACGAAAAAATAAATTTTCAAGATTATAAAGCAATTATTTTTACAAGTGCAAATGCAATAAAATTTTTAGATATAAAATCTATTGACAAAAAAATAATTTGTTTTTGTGTAGGAGATTCTACAGAAAAAAAGGCTCGTAGTATTGGATTTCAAAATGTTATTACTGCAGAGGGTAATGTAAGAGCTTTACAAGAATTAATTTTGCAAAATTTCACTTCTGCACATGGAAAAATGCTTTATATTAGTGGTGAAATTATTTCGAATGATCTTGATAAAAATTTGGTAAAACTAGGATATAACGTAAAGAGAGTAATTAACTATACTTCAAAACCCAACAATCAATTAGATGAAGAATTTATAGAAAAATTAAAGTCAAATATGCCTGATATAGTTTATGTTTATTCACAAAATAGTGCTCTAAGTTTCTTAAATTTAATAAATAATTACAAATTAAATGACTTATGGATGAATACTAACTTGATGTGCATTGGTGAAAAATCCTCTACAGTATTAAATAAAGTTAAGTGGAAAAAAATTTTTATTTTTAGTCCTGGAGAAGAAGAATTTTTGCTATATAAAATTTAAAAATGGAATTATTTAATAATTTTAAAACGTTGTTTCTTTCAGTCTGGGAAAGAGGAATTTTAGGTGTAGATATCTTTGAAATATTAATAGGTGTTGGAATATTTTTAGTTTTTCTAATTTTTAGAGGAATTATAAGCAAATTAATTATTAAAAGATTAGAAAATATAGCAAAGAAAACTACAAATAAATTCGATGATTCTTTTGTTTTTGCAATGGAAGGACCAGCAAGATTTTTGCCAATAGTTATTGGTTTTTTTATTGCTAGTTATTATATGTCTTTTTCTGAAGAAAGTAGAGAAATTGTTGATACAATTAATAGAACTTTAATTACAATATTTATTTTTTGGGTTATTCATCAAATTATTGAGCCAATTTCTTATGTACTAAGTGGTTTAAATAAAATTTTAACAAGAGAACTTATTGGTTGGATTATTAAATCATTAAAAATATTAATTTTTATTTTAGGATTGGCTGCAGTACTTGAGCTTTGGGGAATTAAAATTGGACCAATTATTGCTGGTCTTGGATTATTTGGTGTTGCTGTAGCATTGGGTGCACAAGATTTATTTAAAAATCTAATTTCAGGAATATTAGTATTGGTTGAAAAAAGATTTAAAATTGGTGACTGGATTTTAGTTGAAGGAATTATTGAAGGAATTGTTGAAAAAATAGGATTTAGATCAACTGTAATAAGAAAATTTGATAAATCGATTGCAATAATTCCAAATTTTCAGTTTGCTGAGAATGCTGTAATAAATATAAGTCAAACAACTAATTGGATTATTAGCTGGATTATTAATTTACAATACGACACAACAGTTGATCAGCTGAAAAAAATTAGAAATGAAATTGAAGAATATATAAAAAAAAATGAAGACTACAAACCAGATCTTGGATATGCAGTAAGAGTTGATAAATTTGCTGATAGCTCCATAGACATGTATATTCGTTGTTTTACTAAAACTGATGATTGGGATGAATGGCTAGCTGTTAAAGAAAGATTAGCAATTCAAATAAAACAAATTGTTGAAAGAAACTCCGCCTCTTTTGCTTTTCCAAGTCAATCAATTTATGTTGAAAAAAAATGATTGCTATTTTTTACTTAGTATTACAAATTTTAAAAATTTATTCTTATGTAGTGATTGCAAATGTAGTTATAAGTTGGCTAATAGCTTTTAATATTTTAAATACATCAAATAGATTTGTTTATTCTATATTAGAATTTACATATCGTTTAACAGACCCAATTTTAAATAAAATTAGGAGATTTTTGCCAAACTTAGGTGCTTTTGATATCTCACCGATAATACTTCTTTTGTTGATCTGGTTTATAGAAATGTGTATGAAGCTTTACGTTGCACCATTAATTTTTTAATAAAAACCCATTATGATTTTGATAGACGGAAAAAAAGAAGCAGCAAAATTAAGAGAAAATCTTAAACAAGAAGTTTCAGATTTAAAGGATAAATTTAATAAAGTTCCTGGGCTCACAGTTATCCTTATTGGTGAAATGGTACCTAGTAAGATTTATGTACGTAATAAGGAAAAATCTGCAATAGAAGTGGGTTTAAAATCTGAAGTAATTAAATATCCTGAAGATGTAAAAGAAGAAGTAGTTTTAGAAAAAATTAAAGAATTAAATAAAGATGAAACAGTATCTGGAATTTTAGTACAATTACCTTTACCGAAACATATTAATAAACAAAAAGTTATTGAAACAATTTCTCCTGACAAAGATGTGGATGGACTTCACCCAATGAATGTTGGAAATCTTTCTTCTGGTTATCAAGGTTCAATACCGTGTACACCTCTAGGGTGTTATTTATTGATAAAAAATGTCGAATCTAATTTAATTGGAAAAAAAGCTGTTATGATTGGAAGATCAAACTTAAATGGAAAAGCAATGGCGCAGCTTTTGTTACAAGAGGATTGTACAGTGACAATTACTCATTCAAAAACTAAAGATTTAAAAGCTGAATGTTTAGCTGCTGACATTATTGTTGCTGCAGTTGGTATTACTGAACTCGTAAGAGGTGATTGGGTTAAAAAAGATGCGATAGTAATTGATGTTGGAATTAATAAAACAGAAAAAGGAATTGTTGGCGATGTAGCTTTTGATGAAGTTTCAAAAGTTGCAAAAGCTCTAACACCTGTTCCAGGTGGTGTTGGTCCTATGACAATCGCTTGTTTATTAAAAAATACTATTGAATGTTTTAAAAGATCTCAAAAAAATTAATATGTCAAATTCAATTAAGTGGATTATATTTGTTACTGGATGGATGACATTTAGAGCAGTTGGTTCAAGCTTATTTCTATTTTGGAACATAACTGGAAATGAAAGAGGTGCACCCCCAGAGTGGGTTTTGGCGTTAATTGGAGATTTTATAATTGGTACAACAGCTTTGTTTTTAATTTATGCTATATTAAAAAAACCATCCTCTTTAGTTTGGGGATTATTACTTTCTTGGAATATTTTAGGAGCTATAGATTTATTTAGCGCTATAAGAACAAGTTTTTTAGTTCCTTTCGGACCAATACCTGAAATTGGATTAACAAATATAGGTGTGAGATCTATTTTGATTTTAAATACTTTTTTACAAATATCTTGCATATATTTACTATTTAAGGATAGCGTTAGAAACTATTTTAAAAATTAGATATAAATTTTACTGAATTTATTTTTTTAAATTTTTTTTATGAAAATTGATAAATCTTTCAACGTTAGATTTATTGAATGTTTTATTTTCTTCAAAAGAAACCTTTTTCATTGAATAAGCATTACTTCTAGTCTGTCTAGACACAATTGTAATATTACCTTTGTATAGTTTGAGCTTAACAGATCCGTTCACTTTACTTCTCTTTAGATCAACAATTTTTTGAAGCTTAAATCTTGCTTTTGAATACCAATAACCATTGTAAATGAGCTCTGCATATTTTGGCATTATTTCATCTTTTTTGTGCATGGTATCTTTGTCTAATGTTACTGATTCAATTGCTCTATGAGCATTAATTAATAAAGTTCCTCCAGGAGTTTCGTAAACACCTCTTGATTTTATTCCAATAAATCTATTTTCAACCAGGTCAACTCTTCCAATTCCATTTTTACCAGCTAATTGGTTGAGTCTTTCTAAAAGTTTTGAAGGAGATAATTTTTTACCATTAATAGTTATAGGATCACCATTTTTAAATCCTATAGTTATAAAAGAAGGTTTGTTAGGTGCTTTTTCTGGAGAAGTTGTTTTTTGAAAAATAAATTCAGGAGCTGAATTTTTTGGATTTTCCAAAACTTTACCCTCAGTAGAAGTATGAAATAAATTATCATCAACTGAAAATGGTGGAGCACCTTTTTTATCTTTTGGGATAGGTATTCCATGTCTTTTTGCATAATTAATCAAATCAGTTCGAGATTTAAGTTTCCAAATTCTCCAAGGCGCAATAACTTTAATTTTTGGACCAAAGTAATGATAACCAAGTTCAAATCTTACTTGATCATTACCTTTTCCGGTAGATCCATGAGAAACAGCATAGGCTTTAAATTTCTTAGCAACTCTTATTTGATCTTTTGCTATTAATGGTCTTGCAATAGAAGTTCCCAATAAATAAACACCCTCATAAATAGCATGACCTCTTATAATAGGGTAAATATAATCTTTAACAAAAATATCTTTTAAATCTTTTATAATTATTTTTTTTACACCAAGTTTTTTTGCATTTTTAATTATTTTTTTTTTATCAATTTTTTGTCCAATGTCAGCCGTATAAGCAATAATTTCTGCTTTATATTTTTCTTGAAGCCACTTTAAAATAATTGAGGTATCCAACCCACCTGAATAAGCGAGAACAATTTTCTTGTTTGATTTCATTTAAAAAACTTAAGTGCAACTTTTTTTTGCAGCGTTATAGGCTTTGGTAAAACCTAATAATGAATAATGGTCTATAGTTTGAGATCCAGACTTATTGTATCCAGTTACCATTATTCTAGAACCTTTTTTCATAGTCTTAATCATTTTTTTTTCAATATTATTACTTGAAATCCAAGCGAAACCATCTTGGGCAATATCAAATTTATATTTTCTTTTTCCTGACGTTGCTAATATAGAATTTTGATTATTAAATTCATAACCTGATGTTGTACTAATTTCATCTG
Organism: uncultured Pelagibacteraceae bacterium; assembly: GCA_902569615.1. Classification (GTDB taxonomy): domain Bacteria; phylum Pseudomonadota; class Alphaproteobacteria; order Pelagibacterales; family Pelagibacteraceae; genus Pelagibacter. Next base: position 32,856 of record CACFUX010000012.1, read on the forward strand.
TAATTTTATCGTTAGGTCTAAAAGATACAAAAAGTCTAGCGTCTCTTTTATTTGCCTTCGGAGATTGCAATACAGGTTTGGTTTGAGCAAAACAAGTTAATTCATTATTTTTATTTAAAACTAAAGTTTCCCAATCTTTAAATTTTCCTATTTTTTTTAATTCTTCTGCAGATAAAAAAGTTGCTGAAAACACGTAAATAGTCAGGAAAAATATAATTATTCTTTTAATTAAGGACATGGATTTGGATAAATTTTTTGAATTTCATTAATTTCTTTAATAACTTCATCGCTCAAATTTACATTTACACTTTCTATATCAGTTTTCAACTGCTCCATTGTCGTAGCTCCAATTATTACACTAGTTACAAAAGGTTGAACTTCGCAGAATTTTAAACTCATTTGTGCGAAATCTAAACCATTTTTATTTGCTATTTCATAATATTTCTCAATAGCCAGTTGACCATTTTTCGTTTTGTATCTTTGGAATTTATCTCCAAATAATTTCATTCTAGATTCTTTAGGTAACTCACCATTTCTGTATTTTCCTGTTAAATAACCAAATGCTAATGGCGAATATGCCAACAAACCACTTTTTTCTCTTACAGAGACCTCTGCAAGTCCAACCTCATAGGTCCTGTTTAAAAGACTATATGGATTTTGAACTGACATCATTCGTGGAAGCTCTTTTAATCTTGAAACTTCTAAAAATTTTGAGAGACCCCAAGCAGTTTCATTTGAAAGACCAATATATCTAATTTTTCCACTTTGAATAATTTTGTCTAAAGAATTGAGTATATCTTCAAATTTATTCCAATCATCTTCATCTTTATGTTGATAACCAAGTCTTCCAAAAAAATTACTTTTTCTTTCTGGCCAATGTAATTGATAAAGATCAATATAATCTGTTTTTAATCTTTTAAGACTTTCATTAACTGCTTCATTTAAATTTTTTTTATCATATTGATTACCACCTCCCCTAATCCAGCTTAGACCAGGGCCAGCAACTTTCGTGGCTAGGATTACTTTGTCTCTCTTTTTTGTTTTTTCAAACCAGTTTCCAATCACCTCTTCTGTTTTTCCGTATGTACTTTCTTTTGGAGGAATTGCATATAACTCCGCAGTATCCCAAAAATTAACACCTTTTTCTAAAGCAAAATCCATTTGTTCAAAACCTTCTTCTTGGGTATTTTGCTCACCCCAAGTCATTGTTCCCAAACAAATAGTGCTGACATCTATATCTGTATTGCCTAATTTTCTATAATTCATTGAATATTAAATATTTTTTAAGGTTTTTATGACATCTTGAATAAATAGTAAAAGGCTATTATATAAAAGGTATGGAATTTAATAAGCAAAATATATTTAATAAAGTTAAAGCAGCTCAACAATCTACTGTAGTAATGGATGAGGGCTTAAGAGCCTATATGCTTAAAGTTTATAATTATATGGCAACAGGCGTTCTATTAACTGGAATTATAGCTCTTCTTTCATTTAAAATGTCTGTAGTTACTGATGCAAGTGGAGCAATAGCTGGGTTTACTAGTTTTGGAAATGCTTTATTTTTTTCAGGATTAAAGTGGGTTGTAATGTTAGCGCCACTTGGAATAGTTTTTTATATGAGTTTTGGAATTAACAAAATGAGTGCTGCAAAAGCACAAACAGTATTCTGGGTATTTGCATCTCTCATGGGATTGTCATTATCTTGGATATTATTGGTTTATACCGGTGTCAGTGTTGCAAGAGTTTTTTTTATAACTTCAGCAACATTCGGTGCTATGAGTATTTATGGATATACAACTAAAAGAGATTTAACAAAATTAGGTTCTTTTTTGATGATGGGTTTAATTGGAATAATAATTGCTTCATTAGTTAATATATTTTTAAAATCATCAATGATGTACTTCGTTATATCAATATTAGGTGTCTTAATTTTTGTTGGACTAACTGCATATGATACACAAAAAATAAAGAATATGTATGCAGCCTCTGATACTGGTGAGTTAATGGGTAAAAAAGCAGTTATGGGTGCTCTAACTCTTTATCTAGACTTCATAAATCTATTTATAATGTTGCTAAGACTTTTTGGTCAAAGAAGATAATTCTATAATTTTTTCCAATTAATATTATTAACTAAGTCTTTTAGTTTATATGAACTTCTTAATATTTTTCCTTTAGAATCTGTAATTAAATATCTTAAATTTTTATTAATTGGTTTAAAATTTTTACAAATTTTAAATGTCGCATTTTCTGTAGAATTTTTAAAAACACAAAAACCAACTTGTTTACTTGAAATATTTAATCCATAATCTTTCCAAGAACCTTGGGATACCATTTTTGCATAAAGATCTAATATAATTTTTAATTCTTCTTTTTCGAAAAAATACTTTTGGTTTTTTTCTGTATAAACATTATTTATTACTAACTTTAAGTTTCTATTCATTTAATTTATATTTATTAATTATTGATATTTGAAATCCGGTAAAAATAATTGTAAGAGGTAAAATCCCCCATACCTTAAAATTCACCCAAAATTCTTCTGATTGAGTTCTCCAAACTAGCTCATTTAATAAAGCTAAACCAAAAAAGAAATAAACCCATCTTAAGTTTAAAATCTTCCAACCTTCATCACTTAGCTGTAATGATTTACCAAGCATTTTTTTTAAAATTGGTTCATTTGTAAAAAATTTTCCAAGTAATAGAGTTATTCCAAATAAAATATTTATTATTGTTGGTTTGATATAAATAAATATAGGATTATCAAAATAAATTGTAAGACCTCCAAATAAAGTAATAAAAATTCCACCCAGTAAAGGTACCATTGGGATTTTTTTTTCTAAAATCCACATAACAATTAAAGCAATTAGAGTTGCAACTATAAATGGAGGTATGGCTACTGATAAATTTTTTTCACTTTTGTAATAAAAACTAAAAAAAACCAATAAAGGTCCAAAATCGGTAATAAATTTAATAAATGACTTATTCACAGAAAATATATTAACAGAATAAAAAAACTTTAAAATTTTTTTATTGATTTTTTTTATTAAATACCCATATTCAAGATTGTGAGTATTCAAAAAGCAAAATTTTCAATTGGAGATATAGTAAAGCATAAACACTTTGATTTTAGAGGTGTTATTTATGATGTTGACTTTGAATTTAATAATTCTGAGGAATGGTATCAATCAATTCCTAAAAATGTTCGACCAAGAAAAGATCAACCATTCTATCATCTTTTAGCAGAAAATGATGATGTTACATATGAAGCTTATGTATCTGAGCAAAATCTTTTAATGGATGATTCAGATGAACCAATAAAACATCCATTGATTAATGAAATATTTTCTGGAAAAAGAGGTTCAGCATATTTTAAGCCTTCAAATTAATAAAAAGTCATTTTTCTAACACAATTAACTCAAAACTTAGACATATCTAAAATTTATAAATTTAAATTAGGTAGAAAACTTAATTTACCATATCTGATCAAGGATACTTTATAATCCCTTATTTATCTCCCTCTGTATTCTTGATCAGAATATATCTAAAAAAAACTCAAAAAATTAAATTTTCGTATATATAAGACTTAAATGTTAAAAAAATTTGAACCTAATAAAATATTTTCAATAACATCTAAAGCACCAAAATATATTTTATTTGCTTTTGTTATGGTTTTATCTATTGGTTTAATAGAGTCTCTCATTATATCTCCAGAAGATTATATTCAAAGTCATTCATTTATCATAATCTATCTAGTCCTTTATTTTTAATTTTTATCAGTTCTGTATTATATTTCATTAAAAAAATCAGAAGAGAAAATAGAGCAAATGCCGCAGTCATTAGTGCTAAAGGGATGAGCATTGAAGAATGAATAGATGTATTTGAAAATACACTAATTGATGCAGGTTGGTGTAAAGTTGACCACCAATCAACTGAAAACTTAATAATTGGAACATTAATAACTCCTATAACTGCTATCAATGAAGTTATTCTATTAGCTTTTTCTTCATCTTCAAAAATTCTCCAGGCCAAAATATAAATTATATAAAATAACAACAGAATTAACATTGATGTAATTCTTGCATCCCAAGCCCACCAA